>CAYZQZ010000260.1:0-6017 GCA_964480235.1 uncultured Reyranella sp.
GACCTTGCGGCCGGTCGGTACAACCCCCGGGAGCATCCAGTCGATCTCGCTGGTGTGGGTGAAGGAGAAGATCATCTCGTCGACCAGCTGGTCGGAACCGACCGTGCGGCTGACCGGCGTCAGCGCGGTGTCCGGCGGATTGCCGCCGATGAAGTGGTACTTGTAGAAACGCTTCAGCTGATCGTGGCCGACGCCGCCGGTCATGGTCGGGATGTGGTTGACGTAAGGCGCGCCCACCATCGTCGCCATCGTGGCGTCGACATCTCTCGTCTCGAACTCGTAGCGGCAGTGCGCTTCCCAGAGCGCGACCAGATCGTGCTGGGCCATATTGATCCTCCCGGTAGGTGTTACTTGCGGCACTCCGCGCAGGTGCCGGTGACTTCCAGCGTCATGTCGCGCGCGGCAAATCCGCGTCGGCTCGCGCTGGCGGCGATCGAGTCTGCCACGCCGGCGCTTTCCAACTCCTCGGCATTGCCGCATTCGCCGCAGATCAGGAAGAAGCCGCGATGGCTCTCGCCGGGGTGGCTGCAGCCCACGAAGGCGTTCATGCGCTCGATGCGGTGGATCAGCCCGTTCTCGATCAGGAAATCGAGCGCGCGATAGACGGTGGGCGGCGCCGAACCGAGATCCTCGTTGCGCAGCTGATCGAGCAGCGCGTAGGCCCCGACCGGCTTGTGGCTCGACCATACCAGCTCCAGCACCCGTCGCCGCAGCGGCGTGAAACGCAGGCCCTTTTCGGCGCACAGCTTCTCGGCAGCGGCCACGGCATCTTCGATGCAATGCTCGTGGTCGTGACCCGGATCGTGCCCGTTTTCGTGCGCGTGCTTTGCCGGTTTCTTCACTGGATTTGCCAATCGGAAGCGAGGCGACTATACGCCCCCTTCCGCAACGAGGCCAAGCCGATGCCCCCAGCCGCTGCGACCACTTATCCCGCTGCCGCCGTCGAAACCATGCTGGCGGCCATCAAGTTCGACGCCCAGGGCCTGGTCCCCGCCATCGCCCAACAGCACGACAGCGGCGAAGTGCTGATGATGGCCTACATGGACCGCGACGCCGTCGCCGAGACCATGCGCACGGGCCGTGTTTGCTACTGGTCGCGCTCGCGCAAGGCGCCGTGGCGCAAGGGCGATACCTCGGGCCATATCCAGAGCCTGGTCGATTTCCGCGTCGACTGTGACGGCGACACCGTGCTGGTGCTCGTCGAGCAGGAGGGCGTTGCCTGCCACACCGGGCGGCACAACTGTTTCTTCCGCGCGATTCGCTCCGGCAAGCTGGAGGAGATCGCGCCGGTCATGGTCGACATGAGCAAGCTCGGGAAGGATTGATGGGTTTTACGCGTAACGTGTCGCGGCGCGCCCTGTTTCGCGGTGCCGTAGTCCTTCCTCTCATCGCCGGCCTCGGGGGCTGCAAGCTCTCCGACCAGTTCGGTACCATGTTCGGCGCCCAGCCCAAGCAGGTGACCCTCAGCCCGCGCGGCGATCGCATGACGCGCTGGCTGCAGCGCGGCGGTCGCGACGCGATGATGGCGCCCGAGGCCTTCGCCGTGATGGGTCTCATCAACGGCGGCCGCGACATTCCGGTCAAGCAGATCGCCGAGGATGGACCCGACGGCCGTTACGTCATCAGCCTCGTCAATATCCGCAGCATCCATGAGTTCGTCGTTCACCGGCGCCAAGGCGACGTTCTGGTGTTCCACCATTGCGACTCCAAGTTCGTGCGGCTCTCCAGCGTGCGCTACCCGCGCAACGGCAAGCCCACCTTCATCACGGACACGGCGTTCGCCGAAGTCGACTTCCAGCAACAGATCACCTTCTGGTTCGACCGCATGCCGGGCCGTTGATGCCGGCGGTAGCGTTCCGCCGCCGGCCGGGAGTATTGTGACGAAGAGATGACAATCGCCGCCGCCCCCGCACCGTCCCCGCGCAAGACGCTGGCGGTGTGCGGCGGGGCGCATGCGCTGCACGACGGCTTCACCGATCTCCTGAACGTCCTCTACCCGCTGTTGCAGGCCCAGTTCGGCCTGAGCTACGCCGCGATCGGCACGCTGAAGGCGATCTATTCCAGCGCCATGGCGAGCGGACAGATCCCGTCCGGGTGGCTGGCGAAGCGGCTGGGTGGGGTGACGATCCTCACTGCGGGCACCCTGCTGATCGCGATCGGCTACGGCCTCGCGGGCTTTGCCGGCACGCTCTACGGCGTGGCGGCAGGCCTGCTGCTCGCGGGCCTCGGCGGCGCCACCCAGCATCCGATCGCGTCCACGCTCGTGTCGTCGGCCTACACCGGCCTGCGCTCGCGCACCGCGCTCGGCACCTACAATTTCACGGGCGACGTCGGCAAGGTCGCCCTCCCCGCCCTGTTCTCGCTGATCGCCGCCGCACTGGGCTGGCGCGAGGCAATGATGGCCACGGCTGCACTCGCGGTTCTGGGGGCTGCTTTCATCCTGGTCTCGCTACGCTCGGCCGAAATGCATCCGTCCGAGGCTAAGGCTGCGGGCATGGCAGGCCAGAATAGGCCTCCCCAGGATCTCAAGTGGGCCTACTGGCTGCTGTTCTCGATCCATGTCGCGGACTCGAGCGTCCGCACCGGCTTCCTGATCTACCTGCCCTTCCTGTTGCGCGACAAAGGCGCCGACCTGCCGGCAATCGGCCTCGCGCTGTCGCTGCTGTTCGCTGGCGGCGCCGCGGGCAAGCTGGTGATGGGCTGGGTCGGCCAGCGCCTGGGTGTGGTGTCCTCCGTCGTGCTGACCGAAATCGCGACCACCGTGATGATCCTCGCGGCCCTTCCACTGCCGCTGGTCGCCACCATGGCGCTGCTGCCTCTGGTCGGCCTGATGCTGAACGGCACTTCGTCGGTGCTCTACGGCACGGTTCCCGAATTCGTCACCGCCGAGAAGCGCACCCACGCCTTCGCCGTGTTCTACACCGGCGGCTCGGTCGCGTGCGCGGCCGCGCCGATCCTGTTCGGAATCCTGGGCGACCACATCGGTCTCATTAATGCGCTGGTCTGCGTCGCCATCCTCGCGTTGCTCACCGTGCCGATGGTGTGGGCGCTCAGGCCTGCCTTCCGCTCCATACAGGTCCCATCGGCCGCAGCTTGATGCCCTTGCGCAGGTGCTTGTAGGGCATCTCGACCGGATCGGTGATGTGTGCGCCGGGCGATTGCACGACCAGGATCGTCTCGGCGATCGGCTGGAAGTCGGCGCGGAAATGCACCGTGGATTTCAGGCCGAGGATCGGCACCTGGCTCGGCTCGACGCCGACATGGCGGAACATCTCCTGATCAGCCGCCTGGATGCGCCGGCAGGCCAGCACCGCCGACGCCCCGCTCGCCTCGTCGGTGACCAGCGCCATCGGCCCGATCTGGAACTTCGCGCCCCCGTAGAAGGGGCCCGTGCCCGTGAAGATGCCGTCGCCCAGCTTCACCACGCGCCAGTCCGCTTCGAGTGGTTTCTCGCCGGCATACCCCACGACCGCACCGATGCCGCGGCGCATGACGTTGCCTTCGCCGGTCTCGACGGCCGCCTGCGCGGCTTCGGGATCGATGATCATGCCGATTACCGCACCCTTGGCCTTGTGACGCATCATGGCAGCGAGCAGGCCCACCGTGTCGGACGTGCCGCCGGCACCGGGATTGTCCTGAACGTCGGCCAGGACGATCGGCTTCTTCGCCTTCTTCGCCAGTTCGAGGGCGCGCAGCACCGCAGCGTCGGGATCGAGCAGTTCGCCGGCGAACGCCTTCTCCTGTGCCTTTACCGCCTGGGCGAGCTTGTCGGCTGCCGCCTCGACGGCTTCCTTGTCGTGGCCGTAGACCACCAGAGCCGGTCCGCATTGCGCGATATCGGCCGGCGGAAAGCCCGGGGTGTGCGTGACGCTGACGATGCCCTGGTTGTGGCTCTTCTCCCCGGCCTCCAGCTCGCCGACCAGGTCGAAGATCGACTTGGCCGGCTCGATGAAGGTGCACTGCCAGACCAGCGGGATCAGGAAATCGAGCTGGCGATAGGCGCGATAGACCGGCCGCTTTTCCTTCAGGAGCTTGTCGAGCAGCTCGACTGCACGCTTGCCCGTCACCGCCATGTCGATGTGCGGATAGGTGCGGTAGCCGACCAGCGCCGTGCTGAGCCTGGCCATCTCGGGCGTCAGGTTGGCATGATAGTCGAGGCTGCAGACGATCGGCACGTCGTCGCCCACGATCGCCCGAATGCGTTTCAGCAGCTCACCTTCGCCGTCCTGGGTGTTCTCCGCCACCATGGCACCATGGAGGTCGAGATAGATGGCGTCGAACGGCCCGAGCCTGCGGAGATCGGGCTCGAACAGCGCCCACATGCGCTCGTAGGCATCCTCCGTGACGTAGGACGCTGGCGGCGCCGCGGCCCAGGCGAGCGGGACGATCTCGTGACCGAGTTCGCCGAGCTTCTTGACCGCACCGGCGATCGGAATGTTGAAGCCCGTGACGGCATCGATCATCTCCGGCCCGTGCAACAAGCCCGGCCAGGCATCGGCGCGCACGAAATCGTCCCAGGTCGCCTGCTGGGGCGCGAAAGTATTTGTCTCATGCTGGAAACCACCGACGGCGATACGCGCCATTAAACTTCTCCCCTTCCCAAGCGACCGAAGACAGCGGACCATATCATTCGAATGAACAAAATCCTGCCCCTCCTGGCCTTGTCGCTCGTCGCGTCCGCTTCGGCCTGCGCGCCGACCGACAAGTGGCAGAAAGCCGGCGCCGATCCCGGCCTCACGCAGCGCGACGCCAGCGAGTGCCGGCAGACGGCCCAGGCCGCCTCCTTCCGCAATTTCAATCAACCCATGCCGCTGCCCTGGGCCGGCTCGGAAACCTGGACGCCCTACCTGCAGATGCGCCAGAGCAATCCCAACATGTGGTTCCTGGCCCCCTATACCGGCGAATCCCCCGCGGCCTACGACAGTCGCGTCAATGCCTGGTGCATGCGCCATCGCGGCTACGAGAAGGTGCCGGTCGCGCCGCCGCCGCCGACGACCACGGCTGAAGTTCCACGAGGATAGGACGGTGGCCCGCCGCGTCACGCTTGTGTCGATCGTGGCATCACTCGGGACGCTCGCAGCCTGCGCGCCGTCGATGCATTGGGAGAAGCCCGGCGCCGACCAGGCCGCGCTGGTCCGCGATCAGAACGACTGCCGGGTCGCGGCACAGGAGGAATCCAACCGCAATTTCTATCCCGCGCCGATCGGCCCGCTCTACGGCTGGCGCTGGACGTCGGCCTGGGCGCAGCAGGCCGAAAGCCAGCGCTTCTACGCCGAGACCAACCTCACGCGCTTCTGCATGCGCAACAAGGGATGGGAGCTTGTGCCGACGACTGTTGATAGGGCGGCGGACAGGGCGCCGGACAAGCCAACCGAGACGAAGTGATCGTCCCGTTGTCCTGAAGTCTAGCCCTTCCCCGTCGCGTCCTCGATGGCGCGCAGCAGGACCGGCCAGTATTCCTTGCCGTGGCCAAGTTCGACGGCGCGTTCCATCAATTCGCGCGCCACGTCGCAGCCCAGGGCCGGCACGCCCTTCTCCTCCGCCATTTCGATCGCATAGGAGAGATCCTTCAGCGCGTACTCGGTCGAGAAGGCGCGCTCGGGGAACACGCCGGGCAGCATCGCCTTCATGCCGTGATTGCGCAGTGCGAAGGAATCGCCCGAGCCCTTGGTCAGCGTCTCGAACAGCATCTTGCCGTCGACGCCATGCGCGCGGGCAATGGTCAGCGCCTCGGCGATCGCCACGCCGGTCTGGAACAGGATCATGTTGTTCAGGATCTTGACCGCCTGGCCCGCGCCCGCCTCGCCGCAATGCGTGACCTCGTTGGCCATCGTGTCGAGCAGCGGCTTGATACGCCGGAAGGTCGGCTCGGTGGCGCCGACCATGATCGACAGCGTGCCGTCGATCGCCGCCTGCCGCGTCCGCGCCACCGGCGCGTCGGCGAAGGCGGTGCCCCTGCCCTCGAACTCGCCGTAGAGGCGGCGCGCCAGCGACACCGGCGCGGTGCTGCAGTCGAT
>CAYZQZ010000261.1:0-6012 GCA_964480235.1 uncultured Reyranella sp.
ACCCAGGATGGCGAGAGGGATCGAGACCGCGATGATGACGGTCGACCGCCAGCTGCCGAGGAACAGCAGGATCATCAGGCTGGTGAGCACCGCGGCGATCACCGCCTCGACCGCGACGCCCGAGACCGCTCCCTCGACGAACAGCGACTGGTCGCCGAGCAGCTGCAGGCTGACATTCTCGGGCAGGACCTTGCGCAGTTCGACGACCTTTTCCTTGATGCCCTCGATGATCGACAGCGTCGACGTCGCGCCGTTCTTGAGGACCGCCAGCAGCACCGAGCGGCTGCCGTCGACATGGACGATGTTTTGCTGCGGCGGGTTGCCGTCCCTGACCTGCGCCACGTCGCGCAGATAGACAACGGCGCCGTCCTTGGCGAAGACCGGCACGTCGCCCAGGGCGTTGAAGTCCTTGGGCGCGTTGTTGAGTTGGATGGCGTACTCGAAGCTGCCGATCTTCTGGGTGCCGGCCGGCGTCAGCAGGTTCTGCGACGCCAGCGCGTTCGCCACATCGTTGGCCGACAAGCCGCGCGCCTGCATTGCGGCCGGGTCGAGGTCGATCTGGATCTGGCGGAACTTGCCGCCGAACGGGAACGGAATGGCCGCGCCCTGCACCGTGACCAGGGGGGTGCGCACCGTGTTGATCGCGATGTCGAACACCGCTTGTTCGGTCATGCCCTTGCCCGCGAGCGCGATCTGGATGATCGGCACGGTCGAGGCGTTGAAGTTCAGGATCAGGGGCGGTGTGATGTTGGGCGGCATCTGCCGCAGCACGGTCTGGGCGATCGCCGTAACCTGGGCATTGGCGGTGCGGATGTCGGTGCCCGGCTGGAAGAACACCTTCACGATGCCGACGCCTGTGTAGGACGTGCCCTCGATGTGCTCAATGTCGTTGACGGTGGTGGTCAGCGCGCGCTGGAAGTTCAGCATGACACGGCCCGACATCTCGTCCGGCGGCAGGCCGGTGTAGCCCCAGACGACGGCGATCACCGGAATGCGGATTTCGGGGAAGATGTCGACGGGCGTGCGCAGTGCCGCCAGAGGCCCGACGATCAGGATCAGGACAGCCGCCACCACGAACGTATAGGGCCTGGTCAGCGCGATACGGACGAGGTTGATCATTTCTTTGGAGCGACCGCGCTGTCGGGAACCGCGGCCCCCCGCGGACCGCGTCGCGATAATCGGAACATGCGAATTGGCATGTGTCGAGCGATTATGGCCCTTCTCCCTGCATGGCGCTGCGCTAGGCTTGCATGGGACTATAAGGACCGATCCGGGAGGACATGAAGCGATGGCCGAATACGACTATATCGTGGTGGGAGCGGGCTCCGCCGGCGGCACCCTGGCCTCGCGGCTCACGGAAAATTCAAACACCAAGGTCCTGCTGCTGGAAGCCGGTGCGGCAAGCCACCCCTATTCCCGCATGCCGCTCAGCTTCGGTCTTCTGATCGACAACCCGGCCGCCAACTGGCTCTACCAGTCTGAGCCCGAGCCCAACACCGCCAACCGGCAAATCCCGGTGCCGCGCGGTAAATTGCTCGGCGGCTCCTCCTCGATCAACGGCCTGGTGTGGGTGCGCGGCCAGCCGCTCGACTACGACACCTGGGCGCAGATGGGCTGCCGCGGCTGGAGCTGGCGCGACGTGGCGCCGCTGTTCACGCGCATGGAGAACTTCGTCGACGGCGACGGCAGCAACGGCCGCGGGACGGACGGACCGCTCAAGGTCTCGACGGTGCCTGACCAGAATCCGCTCTACGACGCGATCTTCAAGGCGGCCGTCGCCGCCGGCTTCAAGCTCAACCCCGACTACAACAGCGAGGACCAGGAAGGCGTCGTGAAGACGCAGACTTCGATCTACAAGGGCCGGCGCATGAGCGTGGCGCACTGCTACATCGAACCGGCGATGAAGCGGCCCAACCTGCACGTCGTGACCAACGCCATGACGCTCCGCGTCCTGCTCGAAGGAAAGAAGTGCGTCGGCGTCGAGTACGAGAAGGAAGGCCGGGTCGTGCAGGCGCGCGCCCGCGAGACCATCCTGTCGGCCGGCGGCGTTGCAAGTCCGCAGATTCTCGAACTCTCCGGCATCGGCCAGCCCGACCTGCTGAGACAGAACGGCATTGAGGTGAAGCATGAACTGCGCGCGGTCGGCGAGAATTTCCGCGACCATATCAATGCCCGCATCGTCTGGCGCGTAAAGGACCCGAAGGTTTCCTATAACCACATGGCGCGCGGCGTGGGCGCCGTGACCCAGATGATGAAGTATCTGACGACTGGCGGCGGCTTCATGAGCCTGCCCTCGGCACCACTGCTCGCCTTCCTGCGCACGCGGCCCGAACTCGCGACGCCGGACGTGCAGATGCACATCGTCCCCTACTCCATCAAGGATCCCAAGACGCGCAAGCTGCAGGACTTCCCCTCCATGACGATCTCGGTCTATCAGCTACGGCCCGAGAGCCTGGGGTCGATCCACATCAAGTCGAAGGACCCCAAGGCCCATCCGGCGATCCGATTCAATTTCCTGCACGACCCGATCGACCAGGCGGCAATGAGCGAAGGCTTCCGCATGATCCGCCGCATCGTCGACGCCGCGCCGATGGATCCCTTCCGCGGCGAGGAGTATTCGCCGGGCGCCGGCGTCGCGACCGACGCGCAAATCCTCGATTGGATTCGCAACAATTCGCAGACGGCCTACCACCCGATCGGCACCTGCCGCATGGGACCGGCCGGCCCCACCACCGTGGTGGACGACAAACTCCGGGTGCACGGGCTGGAAGGTCTGCGCGTCGCCGATGCCTCGATCTTCCCCACCATGCCGTCGGGCAACACCAACGCGCCCTCGATCATGGTCGGCGAGAAGATGGCAGATATCCTGAAGGCGGCGGCCTGAGCCGGACGCGCGCCGGGGCCCGTCAAGACGCGCGGCCCCACAGCCGGCGCGTCGCGATTTCGGCACCTGCGCGACAGGCCTTCAGTTTTTCCCAGACGATATCCTCGGAGACCATCTCCGAGCCCGCGAACGTGCCGAAGCCGCAATCGCTCGACGCAATCACCCGTTCGCGGTCGCCGATCGCGGCGACCGCCTCACAGATGCGGTTGGCCACCACCTCCGGGTGCTCGACGTAGTTGGTCGAGGTGTCGATCACGCCGGGCAGCAGGAGCAGGTGCCCGGGGAAACCTGCCCTCTTTAGGTTGGCGTATTCGTGCTGATGGCGCGGATTGGCGAACTCGATGCTGAGCCCGCCCACTTTGGCGCCGCACAGCACCGGCAGGATGTCGGCCAACGGCACGTCGTGGACGTGCGGGCCCTCGTAGTTGCCCCAGCAGCAATGCAGTCGCACCCGATCGGGGGCGATCCCGGCCAGCGCTTCGTTGAGGGCGGCGACATGCATTTCGGCGATCTTCACGAACTCGGCCACGGACTTGTCGGCGAATAGCACGGTGCGTTCCATCGCGAGGTCCGGCGCGTCGATCTGCAGGATGAAGTCGCGCGCGATCAACTCGTATTCCTTGCGCATCTCACGGGCCAGCGCGAAGACATAGGCCTCGTAGGAATCGTAGTGCGCATTGAGAAGCGTCGTGGCGATGATGCCCGGCGAGGCTGCGGTCATAAACGTCTCCGCAGGCCTGGCGCCCAGACCGACGAGCGCCTCCTTGAACAGCCGCACTTCCTCGCGCGCGGGTCCCAGATCCTCGTAGGCCACCTCGGCCACGGCCTGCGGCGCGTTGGAGACCTTGGCGCGCCGGGGCATACGCTTGGCCATCCAAGCGGCGAAGTCCGGAAAGTCGAGATAGTCGCGCGGTCTCGGGCGCCTGGACTCGCCACCGAAGCCCTTCATGCGTTGCGCGACGTAGGTCTGGAAGCCGACCCGCGGCTGTTCGCCGTCATTGACGATATCGACACCGCAGGCGACCTGCCGTTCGACGACGTGGCGCACCGCCTTTTCGCTGAGCCACGCCAACTCGGTGCGATCGATCTTCTCGCCAAGCTCGTCGCGAATCAGCAGGTCCGACAAGGCCGGGTTGCGTGGCAGGCTACCGACGTGAGTGATCAGGATCCGCTCGTCGCTGCGCTTCATGCCGTTCCCCTACCCTCCCAACCGACGCCGGACCTCTTCGGGAATCGAGATCGCCTTCAGCGAGCGCGCGTCGCCTTCCTTTCGCGCCCAGATCCGCGTCTCCGTGCCCTCGGCCGCAACCTGGCCCTCGCTGTCCCGAAAGACGTGCCGGACGGTGAAGGATGAGCGGCCGAAGCGCTCGACGAAGCTTTCGATCACCAGCTTCTCGCCGGTTTGCGACGCGCGTTTGAAGGAGCACTCGGCTGCCACGAGCGGCGTGCCTTCCTTCCACTGTCCGCTGGTGATGTCGTCGCGGCGCAAGCCGGCCTTGAGGAAAAGCCGGTAGGTCGCCTGGTCGAACCATTTGAAATAGGACGGATAGTAGACGATGCCGGCAGGGTCGCAGTCGCCCCACTCGACCGTGATCTGGTGCTGGCTACTCAGCGGCATGTCGCAGCACCGCCGGCGAAGCCGCGATCGCGGCCAAGGTCCTGGTGAGCCCGTCACCATCGGGATCGGCGAGGGCCGCGACTCGCGCATTAGCCACCGCATCGGCGGCCGCCCGGGGTGCAATCCTGCCGGCCAGCGCTGGTTCGATGATTTCAGCCTCGATGCGCTGATAGTTGTGGACGCCGCGCTTGAAGGTGTCGCCATAGCCCTTGATGAGGCGGGCCAGCTCCGCGATTTCGCGCGCCAGGTCGGCACTCAGTGCCGACGCCGTACGCACCTGTCTCAGCCAGCGCTCGATCTCCGCCTGTTCCTCGATGTAGCGATAGGTATGTGGGCGCCACCAACGCAGGCCGGCCAGCAGACGCAGGCGCGCGAAGCCCAGGACTGTCGTGCTGCGTACATGCATGGAAAAATTGAACTTCCGCCGGGCCAGCAGCCATCGTGCCGCAAAGGGCGGCAGCACGGCCGCGATCTCCTCGTTGCCCGGCTTGAAGTGCTCGGTGATCTCCAGTGGCTCGCCCGGCTTCGCGCCCACTTCGGCACGCACCCGCTCCAGCCGCTCCCGCGAAGTCTTGGCCTGGGCCACGCGAATGACGTCCTCGAACGACATGCGCACCGCGAGATGCCGTGCTACCTCGCGCACGATCTCCGCCGGCAGGCCCTTCAGGCGGTCGAGAAAGAGGCTGGCGTACCCGCGATCCTGATACGCCGTCAGGCGGCGGATGCCCTCCTCCACAACGTCGAGGCTCGCAGCCGGAAACTCCTTCCGCGCGCGCCCGATCAGGTCTTCGACGCCCTTGGCCGCCGCGGCGCGCTTGCGGTGCTCGCGCACCGTCTGGGCCAGTTCGCCCTTGGCATGGCCACGTCCAAAGGCAAAGGCGGCGAGATTGGTGTCGACGGCCTTGCCGCCCTCGCGGATCGCGGCTTCGTAGGCGACGTCGGGGATCGGCAGCCTGCCGGAACCGGCCAGCGCGCCCAGCAGCACCGCATTGATCACGCCACCGCTCTCCTCGGCAGCCTGGTCCATGTCGAACAGGATCTGTTCCATGCTGCGCTCCTTTACGGCGCGCAGCAGGCGACCGACATCGAAGCTGCCGTCGCCCATTGCCGCGCGCTCGGCGATCGCCAGCACGCGATGGGTCGAGGCGATCAGGGTCGTACGGTCGGGCGTGACGAAGCCGTTGAAGATCATGCGGCCGGCTTCGAGCAGTTCGGTGGCCAATGCGACGTCGACCTCGCCGATCGCCGGATTGAGCGCCATCAGCACGGGCTGCGGGCCGGGCGTCTGCGAAACTTCGAGATAGTACGTTGTGGCACCGGTGCGCTGGGCCACGCCCGGAATCTGCGTCGCCTGCACGCCAAGGCCCTGGGCGTGCGCGGCCGAGATGATCCAGTCGCACAGCACGCCGCCGCCGTCGCCGCCCAGTGCGCCGACCAGGATGTTGATGGTCCTAGCCATGAGCCAGCTTGCCGATCACCGCCGAGCGGACGCGCCATAGCAGGCGATCCC
>CAYZQZ010000262.1:0-5979 GCA_964480235.1 uncultured Reyranella sp.
CACCGGCGGTCTCGGCCGCCTTGAATTCCTCGTCCTCGACGGCGATGAACTTGGCGCCGAGCGACTGGACCTGCTCCTTGGTGGCGGGCCGCACGTCTGTGGCGGTGACGACGGCACCGAGGCGCCGCGCGGTGGCGATCGCCTGCAGGCCGGCCACGCCCACGCCCATGATGAAGGCACGCGCCGGGGCAAGCGTGCCGCCGGGAGTCATCATCTGCGGGAAGATGCGGCCGAAATTGTTGGCCGCCACCAGGACTGCCTTGTAGCCCGCGAGGTTGGCCTGCGAACTCAGGATGTCCATCGACTGGGCGCGGGTGATGCGCGGGATCAGCTCCAGCGCGAAGGCGGTCACGCCCTTGGCCGCCAGCTGCTGGACCAGGTCCTTGTTGGTCAGGGCGCCGAGCGGCGACATCAGCACCTGGCCCTGCCGCAGCAGCGCCATCTCGTCGGCCCCCTCGGACGCCGTCATCGGGCGCTGGATCTTGAAGACGATCTCGCCCGCCGTGGCCGCGCTGCCGGCATCCGGCACGACGCTTGCCCCGGCCTCGACATAGGCCTGGTCGGTATAGGACGCGGCCTCGCCGGCTCCGGCCTCGATCGTGATCTCGGCGCCCAGGGCTATCAGCTTCTTGACGGTCTCGGGCGTCGCGGCCACTCGGGATTCGTGCGGCCGGCGTTCTTTCAGAATGGCAATTTTCATGGAGGGGCGACGGGCTCGGTAGGAGACGCGGAAATTGCTTGTGCATCGCACCTTGCACAGCGATCCGGGGATTGCCAAGCCGGTATTTCGCCGCGTGGTAAAGCGCCGTTCAGGACTAGGTTTAGACTGGGTTTACTGGCCTTCCGGCCGCATGTTAGGCGAAAACCATGGCAAACCGTCCCCACATCCTGACCGGCTTCCATTTCACGAAGGCCACGCTCGCCGCCTTCGAGGAGCGCGTCGAGATCGTGGGCAGGATGGAGAACCCGCAGCCGACGCCGGCGGATATTCCGCCCGGGACGGCCGCCACGGTGCAGGCGATCGTCAGCACCGGCAGTGTCGGCATATCGGACGCCATGATGGCCGCCCTGCCCCGCCTGTCGCTGTTCTGCTGCTACGGCACGGGCTACGAGCGCGTCGATCTCGAGGCGGCCCGGCGGCGCAACATCATGGTCACGCACGGCGCCGACGCGAACGCGCCCGACGTGGCGGAACTGGCGTTCGGCATCCTGCTCGCTTCGACGCGACGCATCGTGCGCGCGGACAAGATGATCCGCCGCGGCGAGTGGACCAAGCGTATTCCCAACCGTTTCGGCGCGATCGCGGGTCTCACCGGCGGCAAGCTCGGCATCCTGGGCCTGGGCACGATCGGCATGGAGTTCGCCAAGCGCGCCAGGGGCTTCGACCTGGAGATCGGCTACTGCAACCGGAACAGGCGCGCCGACGTCGATTTTCAGTACTTTCCCGACGTCATGGCGCTCGCAAAATGGTGCGACTACCTAGTGGTCTGCCTGCGCTCCGACGCCTCCAACCGCCATATCATCAATGCCGACGTGCTGAAGGCGCTGGGCCCGCGCGGCCACGTGGTGAACATCAGCCGCGGCTGGGCGGTCGACGAGACGGCGGTCGCCGAGGCGCTGCGGAGCGGCATCATCGAGGGCGCGGCCCTCGACGTGTTCGACGAGGAACCCTACACGGGCACCGAGCTGCTCGGGCTCGACAATCTGGTGATGACCCCGCATTTCGGCGGCGGCACCGAGCACGCCCAGCGGCGCATGACGGCGATGGTCTGCCGCAACCTCGACAATCATTTTGCCGGCAAACCGGTAGTGTCGCCCGTGCCGGAGCTCAGGGACATGGCGGCAAGGCCCGAAGGCCGGCTGCGCTGACGCGCTACTTCGTGCGGCCGCCGAAGGTGAAGACGCGGTGGCCGGCGAAATTGAACATCGGCACCACGATCAGCACGGTCAGGCTGATCAGCAGATAGTGTATGCCGGCCCGCTCCATCAGCCAGGCGATCAGCATATTGAGGCAGAGGCCGGTCGTGTTGATGGCGAAGAACATCACCGCCCTGTCCGCGGTGGGCCGGGCCTCGAAGCTCCACAGCGCATTGCCGAGGAACGACACGGCCGTGCCGATCACGAAGGCGAAGAAGGTGGCGACCAGCACACCGGTGCGGAGGCCGTCGATCATGAGCGCCATGATGCCGACATAGACGATCGCCGCGAACACGCCGACCGTGACGAAGCGGATGAGCTGGCGCGCCATCCCCGGCGCCATGCCGAACCAGCCCAGGACGACGATGCCGATGCTCTCGATCCAGAGCCACGGCCGGCGGATCCAGTTTGGAAGGCGGGACGAAAGCGGCATGGGGTCCGTCAGCGCCGCGGCTGGGCCGTCGCTCCGGCCCTCAGCTGTTCGAGTTCAACCACGGCGTCCGGCTCGTCGGCCAGGGCGCGGGCGAGTTCGGCCTCCCTGCCGGTCTGGCGGGCCGCGTCGAGCAACGGTCGCCGCAGTTGCGGCGCCAGGGCCCAGACGGTGCGCAGTTGGCTGTTAACGACCTGAATTTCGTCGGCTGCCAGCGCCGGCCAGACCGCAAACAGGAGTGTCGCCCGCCATGCCCACAGTTCGCGCAAGCCGGGATTGGTGTCGAGCGACTGCAGCAACGGCACGGCGACGTCACGTGGCGGCCTACCGAGCCATACCCTGGCCGACGCAAGCATGATGGCGGCGCGACCGTCCGACGGCGACGCCGCCAGTGCCTGGGCGGCAATCTGTTCGACACGGTTGAGCGCGTTCACGCGCTCTGTGCCGTTCGTTCCCGCGCGCCGGAATCGTTCGTATTCGGCCGACGCCAGCATGTAATAGCGCTGGCCCGACGGCACGCGGACAATCGCCTGCTCGAGCCCCTCGACCGCCAGCGCGATCTCCCGGTTCGATGGTGTCTTGCCAGCCGCGAGCGCCCGATACACTTCGTCGCCGTTCAGGCTGTCCCATGCCGCGAGCGTGCGCGGCACGGCGAGCACCAGCAGGCCGACCGCAACGACCGCGCAGGCGCCGATCGCGAGCCAGGGCCGCGGCCGGACGGTGCCGGGCCGGGACGCGACAGCGGGGGCCGAAGCGGCGGCGTCGCTCATGCCGGGCCGCTCACTCGGTGTAGTAGTTGCGGTACTTCGAGTAATAGTAACCGTAGTCGCCGTAGCCGTACTTGGCGTGGCGACGCACGTTGACCTGGCTCAGCACCACGCCAACGTTCTTGCGCAGGTCGCGCAGCAGGCGGAGCGCATTGACCGCAAGTTCGCGCGGCGTCTGCTCCCAGCGGATCAGGAAGACGATGTAGTCGGCGAGCTGGGCGGTGATTCGGCTGTCGGATACCGCCATCAAAGGCGGCGTGTCGAGGAACACCATGTCGAACTGGTCGGCCAGCGCGCGCACGAAATTGCGCATGGCGTTCGAGTCGAGAATCTCGGCGGAGTTCGGCGTGTTGCTCTTGGCCAGGATGTAATAGAGGCCGCTCGCCTCGTCGCGACGCAGGACCTGGTCCATCGTCTTGGTGCCCGCGAGGTATTCGTCGATCGTGCCTTCATCGCGCGGCACGCCGAGCGTGTTGGCGACCGAGGAGCGGCGCAGGTCGCAATCGACCACCACGACTTTCTTGTCGGGATTGGACCGCGCCATCAGGCCGGCCAGGGAGCAGGCGAAAGTCGATTTGCCCTCGCCCGGCAGCGAGGAAGTGACCATCAGCACCTTGGGGGGCTGGTCGAGCATGCCGAGCGAGACGGCAGTGAAGGTGGAACGCAGGGCCTCGGCATAGGCCGACGCGGGCTTCTCGATGACGAAGCGTGCGGGGTTACGACTGCCCAGGAGGGTACGGCCGAGCGACGGCACCATGCCGACCAGGGCGCGGCCGGTCATACGCTCGACCTGTTCACCGGTGCGGAAGCCGCCGTCGAGACGCTCGAGCAGCAGGATGACAAGAATGCCCAGGATCAGGCCGACGACCAGGGCGGCGATCATCGTCAGGCCGTAGCGCGGGAAGGCCGGCACGGTCGGAAAGTTGGCAGGCGACAGCACGCGGGCGTCCGGCTGCTGGATGTCCTGTTGCTCGCGAATCTCCTTGGAGCGCTTGAGGAAGTCCTCGTAGATCGCCCGCGAAGACTGCGCCTCGCGCTCGAGCTGGCGCAGCTCGACCTCGTGCTGGCCGAGGCCGCCCGCCTGGCGCTCGAGTTGGGACACGGCATCCTGAAGCTGCTGCTCCTTGGACCGCGACGCCTCGGCATCGCCCTGCACCGAGGCGATGATCTTGCCGACCTCGGCGACGATGCGGCCCGAGATCTGTCCCTGCTCGGAACGGGCCTGCAACAGGCGCGGATGGCTGTCGCCGTAGCGCTGCTGGAGATCGCCGATGCGGCGGCCAACTTCGGCCTCCTGCGCCCGCAGCGCGGAGATCAGGGGATTACCGATGACCTCGGTGACGCCGCCCAGGGTGGCGGGATTGCGCGCCGCCTCCTTGAGCGCGATCAGGCGCGATTCCTTTTCGGCGCGCTGGGCACGGGCCTGGATCAGCTGGCTGTTCAACTCGGTCAGCGACTGCGAGGCAATGGTCGCGTCCTTGCCGATCGTCAGGCCCGACTTCTCGCGGAAGGAAGCGACCGCACGCTCCGATGCCTCGAGGTTGCGGCGCAGCTCTTCCAGGCGATCGTTGAAGAAGTCGGTGGCGCGCTTGTTGGCGTCGAGCTTGGCCTGGAGCTGATCGACCAGATAGAAATCGGTCAGCGTGTCGACAAGTTGCTTGGCATGCGAAGGATCCGCCGATTCGATCGATACGGCGATGACGTATGAACGGCCACGCGTCGAGATCGAGACCTCGCGGGACAGGGTCGAGATCGCGCGCAGGCGGGCGGCGTTGGCCGCCGACGGCATGGCGGTCGGCGGTTGCGCACGGTTGAACCAGCCGCCCGCGGTGGCGCGCATCTGCCCGACGATCATCGACAGAAGGGTCGGCGGCGCGGCGCCGAACTCGGGATCGTTCTCGAGGTGCAGCTTGTCGACCACGCGCCCGAGCAGGCTGGCCGACTTTAAGACCTCGATTTCGGTCTGGATCGCGGCGATTTCGGTGTTGATGCCGCCCAGCACGTCGGTCGTGTTGGTGACCTTGGCCTTGCGCGAGTCGAGCATGACCAGCGCGGTCGCCCGGTACATCGGCGTGAGCTGCACCAGGACCAGGGCGGTAAGCGCGCACACGAGCGCCGTGACACCGGCCAGGTGCCACTTGCGGCGGCCGAGCAGACGCAGGATCTCGCGGGCATCGACGCCACTGCCCCACAGGGAGCGCGTCGGCGGCGAATCGGCCGGTTTGTTCGCCCGATTGTCAATGAAACTATCCACGCCTGTCCTCACCAAATCCCGCCCCGGCACCATGCCATGCAGGGGACGTTCTGACGACCATGCCGCTCGACGCGCCCGGCAGGCGCGTCCTCCAGATTCAGAAGAATCGCTCGGGCACCCGGATGATGTCGCCCGGGTAGACTGGTGCGTCCTCGCTCACCGGTTCTTCCTTGGGAGCGCCGGCGCGCTGGATGGTGATCCGGCTGCGGGACGCACGATAGGTGTAGCCCCCGGCCACGGCCACGGCTTGCGCCACCGTAAGTCCGTTGATGTACGGATAAGATCCCCTCTTCTCCACCTCACCGAGGATGAAGAAGGGACGCAGATTGACCAGTTCGATGCTGATGCGCGGGTTCCTGAAGAAGCCGCGGGCCCGGTACTGATCGATCAGCATCTGCTCGACTTCGGATACGGACAGCCCCTTGAACTGGAGCCGGCCGAGCAGGCGGGCCGAAATCGCGCCGGTCGCGTCGACCTCGTACTCGCCCGAGGCATCTTCCTCGCCGAACACGATGACCTTGAGCTTGTCTCCGGTGCCCAGCTTGTAGCCGCCCTGGGCCTGATCGGCCCCCACGAGGTGGTCCAGGTATTACGTTAGTAGAAGCCGTCGT
>CAYZQZ010000263.1:0-5976 GCA_964480235.1 uncultured Reyranella sp.
GATGCAGGTTGGAGACGCCGGTTTGGCGCAGGTAGTCGCGCAGATCCTTGTCCTCGCTGACCTGGGGGCCGGGCATGATCTCCTCGACCAGGAACGGCTTCAGCGCCGGCTGGCGGGCGATCTCGCGGCAGATCCGCATGCCTTCCAGCATCGCTGTCCAGTCGCCCGTGGTCTTGAGGAAGTTGAAGCGGATCTCGGGCGCCGCCGTCGGGTCGGGCGACTTCAGGCGCACCGTGCCGCGGCCGTCAGGCCTGAGATGCACGGGGGAGAGGCCGAAGGCGGAGAAGGGCTGCGCCACGACGCCGTTGCGGTCGCGCGTCTTGATCGCCCAGGCGAACATGTTGATCTGCAGGTCCGGCCGTTCGAAGCGGCGATCGGAGCGCACGAAGGCGCCGACATAGAGGCCCATGCTGGCGAGCGGCCCGGTGCGGCCCAGCGCATACTGCGCGGCCGCCCAGATCCGCCGCGGCAGGCTGTTCACCAGGTCGTTCATGGTGACCGGCTGGCTGCATTTGTAGGCGATGTAGGTGTTGAAATGGTCGTGCAGGTTGCTGCCGACTCCCGGCATGTCGCGCACCACCTCGATGCCGACCTTCTTCAGGTGTTCGGCTGGACCGATGCCGGACAGCATCAGGAGCTGCGGGCTGCCATAGACGCCGCCCGAGACGATCACCTCGCGCCGGGCACGTGCAGTGCGCATGCCGTCGGGCGTACGGTACTCGACGCCGGTGGCGCGCCCGTTCTCGACCAGCACGCGGGTGGCATGTGCCGACGTGGCGACCGTGAGGTTTTTTCGCTTCTTGGCGTCCTTGAGATAGGCGCGCGCGCTCGACCAGCGCCGGGCGTTGTTTATGGTCGTCTGGTAAAAACCAACGCCGGACTGCTCCGCTCCGTTGAAGTCGTCGTTCGGCGGGATGCCGGCCTCGACCGCGGCGTCGCGCATCGCCTGGGCGAGCGTCGGCTGCCAGCGATGGTCCTGCACCACCAATGGCCCGCCGGTGCCGTGAAAGCGGTCCTCACCGCGCCGGTTGTCCTCGGCCTTGCGAAAATAGGGCAGTACCGATTCGTAGTCCCAGCCGTCGCAGCCGCGCTGCCGCCACTCGTCGTAGTCGGCGGCATTGCCGCGCATGTAGACCATGCCGTTGATCGAGCTGGTACCGCCCAGCACCTTGCCGCGCGGCTGGTACATCACGCGGTTGTTGAGTTCGGGCTCAGGCTCGCTGTCGAACATCCAGTTGACGTTCGGGTTGTTGAACGTCTTGTGGTAGCCGAGCGGCACGTGGATCCACGGATACCAGTCCTTCGGCCCGGCCTCGAGCAGCAGCACACGGTGTTTGCCGTCTTCGCTGAGGCGTCCGGCGACGGCGCAGCCCGCCGAGCCGGCGCCGGTGACGATGAAGTCGTAAGATTCTTCGTTCATTTGATCTTCCGCCAGAATGGGGCTCGAGCCCTGACCGGATCGAGCAGCGACCAGTCGCCCTGTTCGACGACGTGACCCTTGGGAAAGGGTGGCCGAGGCTCCTGGCCGAGCGAGCGCATCACTCGATCGTCGCGATAGTAAGCGAGCAGCACGACGCGCGTGAGACTCTGGAACGCAGGCCCGCCCTCGCTGCGCCATTGATTGGCGACGGCGAGACGACGGTCGTCGAGCAGGTCGGCGAAATCGCCACCGGCGAGTTCGTCAAGACGGGCCAGCGCCGCGACCACGTCGGCATGGTCCCGGCCGAGGTCGCGCGTCATGTCCGAAAAGATCAGGTCGTCGTCGGCGCCGGGCACGCGATGCTCGGCGCTCGCCGGTATCATGGTGCCTGCGAAGGCGCGCAGCGCGCGGGTCTGGGCCGACGAAAGGGATGTGGTCATGGTCAAGCCGCGCTCAGTCGAACAGGGTCGCGTTGGCGGCGCGTTCCTTGATGTTGTGGGCGATCCACAGTGCCAGCGCCTGGATGGTCGAGGTCGGGTTCACGCCGCCCGAGGTCACCCAGATGCTGCCGTCGACGATGAAGAGGTTCTTCACGTCGTGGCAGCGGCCCCAGCCGTTGACGACGGAGCGTTCGGGATCGTCTCCCATGCGCGCAGTGCCGAGCAGGTGCCAGCCGCCGTTCAGGATCGGGCTCTCGATGCCGATGTCGGTGGCGCCGGCAGCTTCGAGCACCTGACGCGCATGTGCATGGGCATGCGCCATCATCTTCTTCGTGTTCTCGCCGATCGTGTACTCGACCTTGGGCGCGGGAATGCCGTTGCTGTCCTTGGCGACGGGATCGAGCGTGACGCGATTGCGCTCCTCCGGCAGGTCCTCGCAGATCGCCGAGAGGTAGAGCCGGTGATTGAGAAGCTTGCGATAGACCGCGTGATGCTCGGCGCCAAACGGCAGGCGGCCCTGGTGCGTGCTGCTGATCGCCTCGACGATCGACTGGACGCCGCGGCCGAACTGATAGGTGTAGCCGCGCACGAAGTCGCGCGCAGGATCCGTCTCGTAGAATTCCGCGCTCCACAGGCAGAGCGGCGGTCCGTGATTGCCGTCCATCTCTTCGTCGACATATCCGAACGTCTGGGCATAGGGATGGAACATCAAATTCTTGCCGACCAGTCCGGTCGAATTGGCGATTCCGGTGGGGAACCTGGCGGACACCGAGTTCAGCATCAGCCGCGGCGTGCCGACGCCGTTGCAGGCCAGGATCACCAACTCGGCCGGCTGGAAGTGCTCCTTTCCGTCGGCATCGTAGTAGACGACGCCGGTCGCCAGGCCCTGGGCATCGACGGTGACTTCGCGCACCCGGCAGCGCGTGCGTAACTCGACCCCGGCACGCAGCGCCGCCGGCCAGTAGGTGATGTCGGTGCTGGCCTTGGCGCCCTGCGCACATCCCGGCGTGCAGTGGCCGAGATTGATGCAGCGCGCGCGGCCCTCGTAGTCAACGGTGGCGATGGTCGAGTCCGACGGCCACCAGTGCCAGCCGAGACTGTTCATCGCCCGTCCCAGACGCTGGCCTGACTTGCCGAGCGGCAGCGGCGGCATCGGCGGCTTGTGCGCAGGATAGGCGGGGTCGCCGGCGAGGCCGGACACGCCCATCATGCGGTCGTTCTCGGCAAAGAACGGTTCGAGCGTCGCATAATCGATCGGCCAGTCGTCGGCGACGCCGTCGAGCGTCCTCACCTTGAAGTCCGACGGATGCAGGCGCGGATAGTGCGCCGTGTACATGATGGTGCTGCCGCCGACGCCGTTGAAGTTGACGACCTTGATCGGCGAGGCGGCGTCGTTGATCGGATAGTCGGTCTCGCGCTTGCGGCGGTTGGGGCTGGTGGCGAAGTCGGCAAACAAGCGTGCTTCCCAGTCGCGACCGTTGCTCGGGTAGTCGGTCGGCTTCACCCAGTCGCCCTGTTCGAGGCAGAGAATGCGCATCCTGGTGTCGGCCAGACTCCAGGCGACCGCCGCTCCCGACGCTCCCGATCCGACGATCAGGACATCGACCTTGTCATGCATTCCGGTCATGTACCTCGCGACGCTCCTCCCCGGCGCAAGACTAGCAGACGTCGACCCATTCGGCGTTGACCAGTTGCGCGAGACGCGCCGGACTGATCCGCAGGGCGGAGTTGATCGAGCCCGCTGCCGGGACGACCTCGTCGAACGCCTTCAGCGAGACGTCGCAATAGACGGGCAGGGGCGACGGCAGGCCGAACGGACAGACGCCGCCCACCGGATGGCCGGTCGCGACGACCACTTCCTCGGGGGACAGCATGCGCGGCTTGCCGCCCAGGACGTCCTTGATCTTGCGGTTGTTCAGCCGCGCGGTGCCCGAGGTGACGATCAGCAAGGTGCGGTCCTTGATGCGCAGCGACAGCGTCTTGGCGATCTGCGCCGGCGCCACGCCGTGGCCCTGTGCCGCCATCTCGACGGTGGCGGTGCTGGCGTCGAGTTCGATGACGGAGATGTCGGGAGCATGCTGCGCCAGGAAGGCGCGAACGGCCTCTACGGTCATTGACGAACTCTACTGGTCAGAAGGAGGGGCGCCGCAACGCGGCCGAGCGGAAACGCAGTCAGGCATCGGCAGTGACGGCCCTCACACTGCCGCAAGCCTGACAGGTCGGGCTTGCGACCGCGCGCAGGCCGCGGCAGCCGGGACACACGCCCACGTCGAAGCGGGTGAGGTCGCGTGGCCTGCCATGCGGCGCGTCGGGCGCCGCGAGGTACCGCATGAGGTCCTGCCACCAGTTCATGACACCATACTAGCGCAAAGGAACCTGCCGCGCCGTATTGCCGGGCGGTGCAAATGCCTTACAGTCCGGCCCACTCTCGGGAGGAAACATGCTGACAATCGACGCGCAGGTGCACTGTTACGAGCGCAATCATCCGGGCCGTCCGTGGACCGCCGTACTGGCCGGGCCGCCGGAGGTTACCGGTCCCGACATGGTGAAGGCGATGGACGCGGTCGGCGTCGACGGCGCGATCCTGGTGTCGGTCTATACGATGTATCGCTGGGACGCCTCCTATGCGGTGGCGGTGCAGAAGGCGCATCCCGACCGCTTCGGTGTGGTCAAGCCGGTCAATGCCAACGACCCCAAGGTCGAGGCGACGATCGAGGAATGGGCGGCGATGCCGGGCGCTATCGCCATCCGAATCATGATGACGCCTGAAATTTCCACCGATCCGGCCGATCCTGGCATCAACCGCATACTCGCGGCCGCCGCCAAGCATGACCTTCCGGTCAACATGTTGGCGCGCGACCGCCTGGCACAGCTCAATGAGCTTGCCCGGCGCAATCCCAACACGCAGATCGTGCTCGATCATCTGGGGCTCGAACAACCTTTCGAACCGCCAGCGCCGGCCGAGCCGTGGAAGGAACTGCCGCACGTGCTCGCGCTCGCGGCCAACAAGAACATCGCCATCAAGATCACCGGCGCCTGCACGCTCAGCCACCAAAAGTTCCCCTACAAAGACGTGTGGGATCCGCTGGGCCGCATTTTCGACGCGTTCGGGTTGGATCGTTGCATGTGGGGCACCGACTGGACGCGCGCGGTCAATCTGCTCACCTATAAGGAAGGGGTGGAAGCGTTCCGCGTCACCGACCGGCTGTCCAACAGCGATCGCGAGAAACTGATGGGGGGCAGCCTGCAGAAGATCTACGGCTGGGCACCCAGGAAGAAGTAGGCGACAGGACAGACCTTGCAGGCACCGCTCGACCTCTTGCGCCGCCGCGTCGGCTGGATCTCGGCAGCGGTCGTGCTTGTGGCAGCCGCCGGCGCGGGCGCCTGGTGGTACCTGCAACCGACGGCCAAGCCCGCGGCGCCTCCTGCGCCGCCGCCGCCTGAAGTCGGCGTGGTGACCCTGGTCGAGAAGGACGTAGCTGTCCCTCTGCAGTTCTCGGGTCGTGTCGCGGGCTTTCGCGTGGTCGAGATCCGCCCGCAGGTGAGCGGGGTGCTGCTGAAGCGCGAATTCACCGAAGGCGCCACGGTCAATATCGGCGAGGTGCTGTTCCGGATCGATCCGCGCACCTACGAGGCGGCGCTGGCGCGGGCGCAGGCGCAGAATTCCCAGGCACGGGCCCAGCTCATCCAGGCCGAGGAGAACTATAAGCGCGTCGAAGGCCTGACGGCGAGCAAGGTGGCGACGCAGAAGGCCCTTGAGGACGCGATCGCCCAGCGCGACGGCGCGCGCGCCGCCGTGCTCACCACCCAGGCCGACGTCGACACCGCCAAGCTCAACATCGAGTTCACCACGGTGCGCGCGCCGGTGAAGGGGCCGACCAGCCTGGTGTCGCCCGCGGAGGGCACGCTAATTCAGGCGCAGCAGACGTTGCTGACCACGATCACTCAGCTCGACCCGGCCTATGTGAATTTCACCTTCACAGACGGCGAGTTGCGCGCGTTGGGCGAGATCGATCGCGCCAACGACCAGATGTTCAATCCCGACAAAGTGAAGGTCGAACTGCAGTTCGGCGACGGCTCGACCTATCCGCACACCGGTACGGTAGACGCGCACTC
>CAYZQZ010000264.1:0-5941 GCA_964480235.1 uncultured Reyranella sp.
CCTTCACCGACTCGACCACTGCCACCGATTCGCCCTTGGCGATCTTGCGGCCGGCCTGCGGGACGTCGACGAACACCACGTCGCCCAATTGCTCCTGCGCATAGCTGGTGATGCCGATCGTGCCGACGTCGCCTTCGACCCGGATCCATTCGTGTTCGTTGCTGTATCTGACGTCGGCCATCGGAAGCTCCTATCCGCGGTAGTAGGCGTGTTTGACGAAAGGCATCGGCACGATCTCGGCCGGCACGGGCTTGCCGCGCACCAGCAGTTCGACCTTGGTGCCGTTTGAGGACTGGGCGCGTTCGACGTAGCCCATGGCGACGGCGCGGCCGAGGGTCGGCCCGAAGCCGCCCGACGTCACCTTGCCGACGACTTTCCCGGCGATGGCGATCTCCGCGCCCTCGCGTGCGATCGCCTTGCCTTCGGGCAGCAGCCCGACCCGCCTGCGCGGCGCACCGTCGGCGATTTGCTGCTGAATGACCGCCGCGCCGGGAAATCCGCCCTTGGCGCGGCGCTCCTTGCCGATGCTCCACAGCAGCCCCGCCTCGATCGGCGTCGTCGCGGTGTCGATGTCGTGCCCGTAGAGGCAAAGGCCGGCTTCCAGGCGAAGCGAATCGCGCGCACCCAGCCCGATCGGCTTGACCTCGGGATGGCCGAGCAGCTTGCGCGCGATCAGATCGGCCGCATCGGCCGGCGTGGAGATCTCGTAGCCGTCGCAGCCGGTATAGCCCGAGCGCGTGACGTAGCAGCGTGCGCCCTCGATCACGAAGAAGGCGCCGGTCATGAACTTCATGGTCGCCACCTGCGGCACGAAACGCGCCAGCACGGTGGAGGCCTGCGGCCCCTGCAGGGCGAGCAGTCCGCGCGGAAACATCGCTTCGATCTCGACCTTGTCGGAGAGGCGGGCCTGCATATGGGCGAGGTCGGCGTCCTTGCAGGCCGCATTGACCACTGCCAGCAGATGATCGCCGGTCGAGGTCACCATCAGATCGTCGAGGATGCCGCCGGCATCGTTGGTGAACTGGGTGTAGCGCTGCTGGCCGGGTGCCAGGCCCGCGATGTCGCCCGGAACCAGCGACTCCATCGCCGCAGCGGCACTGTGGCCGGCCTTGGCGGTCAGCCGCACCTGGCCCATGTGGCTAACGTCGAACAGGCCGCAGGCAGCGCGGGTATGGGCATGCTCGGCCAGGATGCCCGTCGGATACTGGACCGGCATCTCGTAGCCCGCGAACGGCACGAGGCGCGCACCCAATTCCTTGTGCAACGCATGAAGCGGCGTGCGTTTCAGCGGGCCTGCAGTGGGTTCGCTCAAGTCAGTCTCCGTCGCGGTCGCCAACAGCGACGCAAGGATTGCGCCGCTGGCGACCCCCTCTGTCCGGAGACCTGAAAGATTCGGCCAGGCGCCTCAAGGGATAAGGTGCGCTAAAGCCTTACTTCGTCGGTGGGCGGAGGTTGAGCTTCCGCCACTTTCCAGAGACCCATCCTCCTGCGGTCCGTCTGCCTGAGAGTTTCCGGGGCCGGTTGCTCCTTCGGCGCCATCCTTTCGGATGGTCTCTCCCACAGGGTTCGTCTGGGTGAGACGACCTTATCATCGACCGGCGGGTCGTCCACCGGGAAAACCGGTTAAAAGCTCCGACCGTCCGCCCCGAACGGGCGTCAGTTCTTGCCAAGCAGCTTGTCGGCGATGGCCGCACAGGCCGGAAACTGCCCTCGGGGATCGGATTCGGTGATCGTGCCCGTGGCGTCGACCACCAGTGTCAGGGTGCAGGGCGTCAATTGCGGCCGCAGCTCGATGGTCTCGTAGGTATTGGCGATGCCGTTCGAGTATTCGGTGCGCTGCACGCGGGTCGGCATGTTGACCATCGACTTCACGACCCAGACATAGGTCGTGGCACCGTTGGCCCCCGCCACCTGCGACTCGGGCGGGCCAAGCTTGTCGATCACCGGCTGAACCGGCTGACCTTTCAGCGCGAGCAGTTCCTTGGGCTGCGCGGCCGCCATGGACGCCATCGAAATCGTGAGAGCGGCGACGAGCAGTCCGAGACGTGCGCGCTTCATGGCACCCTATCCTTGCCGCGCCAGTTCGGTGAAGGCGCGGGCAAACGAGTCGCGGCCTCCATCGAGGCCGGTTTCGTTGAAGATGTCGGCCGTAAGCGACTGAACGGAATTCTCGTCGACCTTGACGCCATTGTTGGCGAGGAACCTCGCCGCCGCCGCGACCGCCTCGTCCAT
The DNA here is from genome assembly GCA_964480235.1 of uncultured Reyranella sp. Classification (GTDB taxonomy): domain Bacteria; phylum Pseudomonadota; class Alphaproteobacteria; order Reyranellales; family Reyranellaceae; genus Reyranella. The sequence goes on from CAYZQZ010000264.1 coordinate 2,233, forward strand.
CGGCCCGCCCGCCTTGTAGAGCCGGTAGTAGTCTGGATGGCCGCCCCGGCCCATCGCCTCGGCGATCACGTCGGTGAAGTTCACCACCTTGAGCGAAGGATGGACCGCCTCGGCGCCCGCGAGCGCGCGATGGCAGGAGTGATACATGGTGACGATGGTGTCGGCGCCCGCCGCCACTGCGCCTTCGGCGAGCCGGCGATGGATCTCGCGCTCGCGGTCCTTGAACTTCGCCGCCTGGCCGCCGCAGGCATAGGAGAAGCCGGAGTCCTGGTCGATCGTCAGCAGCTCGAGATTGGGCACCGCCGAGAGCAGCTTCTGCATGCTCGAGACCGTGGCGCCGATGCCGAGATGTTCGTGGATGACCACGCGGCGCCGGGGCTGATCGGGAAGGAAGTGCCTTTTCAGTTCGTCGAGATTGCCGGCGAGAAACTCGCTGACATGGCCAAGATCGAACGACGGCGGCTCGGCGTCCTTTTCGAGTTCGTCGAAATTCTTGGTGCAGGTCGGGCACCATGTCAGCACCTTGGCGGCACCGGACTGGCCGAGACGCTGGAAGGTACGGTGGCCGATGCGCTCGTAGGTCGGCAGATCGGCTTCCTGGAACTGATAGACGCCGCAACAATGGGCAGTGCCGCCGACCACGTCGAAATCCAGGCCGAGCCCGTCGAGGATGTCCATGACGTTGAGCACGATGTGCGGCGTGCGCAGGACGTTGCAGCCCGTGTAGAACAGCACCTCGGCGCGGCGCTTCTCGGCCGGCGCCAGGATGCGCTTCAGGGTCTCCGACGGCAGCTGCATGCTGGCCAGCAGACGCACGGCCTGCGCCATGTGGCGGAAGCGGTTGGCGGCGTTGGTCGCCCCCACCTCGGTCGGGCGCGCCGCCTGCAGCGCCTGCAGCTTGGCGATGGTCACCCATTGGCGGACATTGATGCCCTCGGGACAGGCGTCGCTGCAGCGGGCACTGCCGTCGCAGGCATTGAGCCACTTCGAGAGCCCTTCTGCCGCCGGCCCGCCCTCGCGCGTCAGGGACATCAGTTCGCCAACCCGGGCCGTAGCCTCGCCGGCATCGAGCCCGATCTCACGCGCCGTCGGACAGGCCTCGAAGCATTTGCCGCAGCTCGTGCAGCGGTCGGCTGACTGCTCGACGAGGGCTTCCAGTCTGTCGGCGTAGCTCGTCATGCGGACCTTCCCTGCGGCTCGCTAGCGCGCGCGCCGGTTGTACTGCAGTTCCTCTTGAGTGGGCTTCAGGCCGACGGCGATGCGATAGCCGCCGAGGTCGCTGGGGTTGTCGTAAGGCAGCGTGAGCGTCAGTTCCTCGAGCGACGCGCCGCGCGGACTGGCGGTCGAGAGCTTGTAGTCGGCACTGAAGTCCTGGCCCTGCCTGACCGCGCCATTCGCATCGATGACACGCACGAAATAGGGAACGCTCGACGTGCCGCTCGCCACCGAGGGCCCGGCATTGACCGCGATGCGCATCTTCAGCTCGACGTCCATCTTGCCGCGGCCCATGGAACAGGCCGTGCCGGCACCAACCAGTGAAGCCTCGAACATGACGTCCCGCGGATCGCGGCCCGCCCCCGGCTTGAAGCGCGTCAGGGTCGCGGCGTCGGTCACGGTGAGCGGCTGCGGACAATAGACTGCCGCGCTCTCGTTGCGGCTGGAGCCGCCGCACGAGGCAAGCGCCAGCGGAAGCAGGGCGGCGAGGTAAACGCTTCGAAAGATGGTCATGCGAGTGTCTTGTGGCTTCCGTCGCACAGGGGTTTCTTGGACGAGTACTTGCACTGGCAGAGCCAGTGGTCTCCCGATTTCTCGGCCGTGAACTTCATTGGCACCAAGCCGGTGCCCTTGTGGCTGCCATCGCAAAAAGGCTGGTTCTTGCTTTGGCCGCAGGCGCACCACCAATAGTCCTTGCCCGCCTCCAGAGACACCTTCGCAGGCGCCTTGGCCGCGACAACCGGTTCGGTCATGTTGCTTTCCCCGCAGCGGCGGCTTTGTTACGGTGCCGCGCCCATCCGTGTGGAGTTGAGTCTAGGCAATGGAGTTTGGGCCCGCAAGCGAGCGGGCTGGCCTGCTGCCCGACCGTTTTTTCATGACCGACCCCAAGAAGCCGCTAACGATCCTGCTCGCCAGCCCGCGCGGATTCTGCGCCGGGGTCGACCGCGCCATCCAGATCGTCGAACGGGCGATCGAGCGGTATGGCCGGCCGGTCTATGTCCGTCACGAGATCGTGCACAATCGCTATGTCGTGGAGAACCTGGAAGCCCAGGGCGCGATATTCGTCGACGAGCTCGACGAGGTGCCCGACGACCGGCCGGTGGTGTTTTCCGCACATGGCGTGCCGAAGTCTGTGCCGGCCGAGGCCGGGCGGCGGAACCTGCTTTATGTCGATGCGACCTGCCCGCTGGTCTCCAAGGTTCATCGCGAGTCCGAGCGCCACCACGCCTCGGGGCGCACCGTCGTGCTGATCGGCCATGCCGGCCATCCCGAGGTGATCGGCACCATGGGCCAGCTGCCCGAGGGATCGGTGCTGCTGGTCGAGGACGTGAAGCAGGCCGAGGTACTCGAGGTGCCCGATCCGGCCAATCTCGCCTACGCGACGCAAACCACCCTTTCGGTCGACGACACGACCGACATCGTGGCCGCCCTGCGCCGGCGCTTCCCGGCGATCCAGGGACCGAAGATGGAGGACATCTGCTACGCGACCACCAACCGCCAGGCGGCGGTCAAGGCGATCGCCGAGCGCTGCGATGCGCTGGTCGTGATCGGCGCGCCCAACTCGTCGAATTCGATGCGGCTGGTCGAGGTGGCGGCCAACTACGGCTGCGCCAGGTCGCGCCTTGTACAGCGTGCCGCCGACATGGACTGGCAGTGGCTGGGCGAAGCGCGCCGCCTTGGCATCACTGCCGGCGCATCGGCGCCGGAGCTGCTGGTCGACGAACTGATCGCCGCCTGCCGCCAGCGCTTCGACGTCACCGTCGAGGAGGTGCGCACGACCGAGGAGAGCGTGGTCTTCAAGCTGCCGCGCCAGTTGGTGGCCTAGTGGCGGTCTATACCGAGGTCAGCGACTCCGAGCTGGAAGCGTTCCTCGCTGAGTACGACATCGGCGAGGCCCAGTCGTTCAAGGGCATCGCCGAAGGCGTCGAGAACACGAACTACGTGCTGACGACCGGCAAGGGCCAGTACATGGTCACGCTTTACGAAAAGCGCGTCGACCCGAAGGACCTGCCGTTCTTCCTCGGCCTGATGGATCATCTCGCCGAACGCGGCATCAACTGCCCGCGCCCGATCCACGGCCGCGACGGCAATGCGCTGCGCCGGCTCGCCGGCAAACCGGCCGCGATCACGAGTTTCCTGCAGGGCATGTGGCCGCGCCGCACGACGGTGAAGCACTGCGGACCGGTCGGCGAGGCGCTGGCCGGGCTGCATCTCGCCGGCCGCGATTTCGCGATCCGGCGGCCCAATGCGCTGTCGGTCGCCGGCTGGCGGCCGCTCTACGACGGCTCGCGCGCGCACATCGACCAGGCGTTGGACCGCGAGCTGGGCACGGAGATCGATTTCTTCGAGAAGAACTGGCCGAGCGACCTGCCGGCCGGCGTGATCCACGCCGACCTGTTCAACGACAATGTCTTCTTCCTGCACGACAGGTTGTCGGGCCTGATCGACTTCTATTTCGCCTGCAACGACTTCCTGGCCTATGACGTGGCGATCT
>CAYZQZ010000265.1:0-5938 GCA_964480235.1 uncultured Reyranella sp.
GGGCTACGACGCCACGCGCGACCTGCCGCTGGTCAAGGGCCGCATCGAGACGCCGCTCGAGCCGATGGACGCGCCGCTGCTCGAGGGCAAGAAGCTGGTGGTGGTGCCGATCCTGCGCGCCGGCCTCGGCCTGGCCGAGGGCATCATCGACCTGGTGCCGCTGGCACGGCAGGGCCATGTCGGGCTCTATCGCGATCCCAAGACGCTGCAGGCGGTCGAGTACTACTTCAAGATTCCCGCCGACATCTCCGACCGCGACGTGATCGTGTGCGACCCGATGCTGGCGACGGCGCACTCGGCGATCGCCGCGGTCGACCGCCTCAAGGAGAGCGGCGCCAAGCGCATAAAATTCATCTGCATCCTGGGCTCGGAGCAGGGCGCGCGCGCCTTCGCCGAGGTCCATCCCGACGTGCCGGTGTTCGCCGCCGCGATCGATGCCAAACTCAACGATCACGGGTATATTGTGCCGGGGCTCGGCGATGCGGGCGACCGTCTCTTCGGGACCAAATAAGGGGAGAAGAAACACATGAGTCCTGACCTGAAGTATCTGCTGTTCTCCGTGATCCTGACCTTCGTGCAGGTGCTGATCGCGGCGTCGCTTGCCAACAAGGAAGTGGGCCTCAGCACGCTGGCCGGCAACCGCGAGGGCCTGGGCGAGCTGCCCGGCATGGCCGGCCGCGCCAGGCGCGCGCATCTCAACATGATCGAGAATCTGGTGCTGTTCGCGGCGCTGGTGCTGATCGCCGCCGTCGGCGGCAAGGCCAACGCGATGACCGCGATGGGCGCGATGATCTTCTTCTGGGCGCGGCTCGCCTACGCCATCGCCTACCTGATCGGCATCCCCTGGCTGCGTACCGTGCTGTGGTTCGTGTCGGTAGTCGGCATGGCGATCATTGCCTGGCAGATGCTGTAACGAGGACTCGTCCCTCCCCATTCAAATGGGGAGGTGCCCCGCACGTCGCGGGGCGGAGGGGGCATGGGTGGCGACGGAGGAATGACCCCTCCGTCGCGGTATGACCGCGCCACCTCCCCATTTGAATGGGGAGGGGTGGTTCTCGATCCTTGACATTCATTGCGATAAACGCCATATTGGCGGTGCCGCCGCTTGTCGGCGGAGCTGTTCCCGAGTGCTCCGTTACAGGCATCCTGGAGAGACTATGAAATTATATAATTCTTTAGAAAGCGCCAGAACTTGCGGATTGGGGCGAAAAACGCAGCCATTGCAAGCGCTTGGACTGGCTAAAGAATTATTGAGCGTTGTTTTCGAGGGCGTTGAGGACCCGGACCCATCGAGCGCGGGGGCCATCGGAGACGCCGGACAAGTTCTCTCCACGAGTTGAGGAGGGGGCGGAGGGCCGGATCAAGGATGGCGCACGGCCAAGCCGTGCGACAGGCGGCCTGTAGGCCTGGAGGCGCGTGGCGCCGAAAGCCGGGGCCCGCACGGTTCCGCCTTCAGAAGATGTCCGAGCGCACGAGGACTCCTCTCCGGTCCAGGCCGGGCAGCGACAATGCCGAAGGCTCGCGAGGATTTTTTGTTCGCGGCGACGTCGTTGGCCGTTCACTGGAGGAATCGGCTTGATTGTCGCCAGGCCAGCAACAAAACCGATTCCCCTGTCGGATTTTTTTGTTTGCGCGGAGGTGCCGGTCCGGAGAGTCACAAAATCCTGTGCCGGTTACCAAAGGTGACCGTTAGAGTCCCGTCAGACTGACGGGAACCTTCGACAGGCCTCCTATCGCTGGTGTCTGCCGCCGGTCGACTTCAGTGACTCATCTTCGGCATCGAGCCCATGGCGCCGACCGCGAGTTCGACGTCGATCGTGCCCGCCTTCTCGAACACCAGGGTGAGCGGCACCTTGGTATCGGCCTTCAGCGGCTCGACCAGGCCGATCAGCATCAGGTGGAAGCCGCCCGGCGCCAGGGTGACGCTGCCGCCGGCGGGAATCTCCAAGCCCTTCTCGAGCTCGCGCATGCGCATCACCGAGCCCTCCATCTTCATCTCGTGGATCTCGACCGACTTCGACGCGGGGCTGCGCGCGGCGATCAGCCGGTCGGGCGTGGTGCCGGTGTTGGTGATTTTCAGGAAGCCGCCGGCGGTCGGCGCGGTCGGCGCCGTGGCGCGCGACCAGGGATGGCCGATCTCGAGATCGCCGAGCTTGTAGCCGTGCGCCTGGGCCGCGATCGGCAGCGCTGCACCAGCGGTGCCGGCGAGCGAGAGGGCGGCGAGGAAAAAGGTGCGTCGATCGAGCATGGTCTCTCCTAGAACGTCGCCTTCAGGCTGGCGACGAACGTGCGTTGCGGGAAGGGGTGAAACAGGAAGTACTTGTAGTCGCCGACATTGTCGACGCCGACCTCGAGCGCGGCATGCGGCTTGAACTGGTAGCGCGCCTTGAGGTCGACGACGAAGAACGGATCGAACGCGCCGTAGACGTTGTGGACATAGTCGCTGTTGTCGAGAGTCGAGTACATCACGCCCTGCACGCGCGCGGCCGCGGTGAAGCTCCACTTGTCGTCGGGCTTGTAGTTGGCCACTGCAGTGCCGCGCCATTGCGGCACGTAGGGCGCCCACATGCCGACCGAGTAGGAGCCGTAGGTCGTGCTGAAGCTCGGGTTCGAGAGGATCTTCGAATCGACATAGGTGACGCTGCCGCTGAGGGCGAGGCCCTTGATGCCGACATCCTTGATCTCGCCGGCGAACTCGAAGCCGCGGTTGCGGATCAGCCCGACATTCTGGAAGTTGGTGGTCGGCGTGCCGTTGATCGTGCTGGTCTGCGAGATCAGGGCGTTCGATGTGTCCTCCTCGAACAGGCTGAAGCGCGCCATGGTGCGCTGGTCACGACGTTCGATCGACCATTCGAAGCTCTGGGCCGTTTCCGGCAGCAGGTTCGGGTTCGGCACGACGTTGGTGAGGCCCACGGAGACGATCTGGTAGAGCTCGGTCACCGTCGGATAGCGCACCGCCTGGCCGTAGTTGAGCCTGGTGCTCCACTCGGGATTGATCTGCCAGCCGATCGACGCCTTGGGCGAGAAGTTGGACCATTGCTGCGGCGGCTGGGCGACCGCCGTCGAGCCGCTGATGTTGTGGCCGTCATAGGCGCGCCACATGTCGAAGCGGCCGCCCAGGGTTGCGGTCCAGCCCGGCGCGAAGTTCCACTTGTCCTGCGCCCACAAGCCCCAGGTCTCGGTCTTGCCGGCGCCGAAGGTGCTCAGCGTGCCGTTGCCCTGGTCGGGCGAGGTGAGCCAGTTCGACGCGACGTAGGTCGGGTTGTTCAGGATGTACTGGTCGCCATGCACGCCGAAGCTCACTTCGTGCGGGCCGTTGATGCCGTCGGGGCGCCAGATGCCCTTGCCGTCGGCGGTCCACCAGCCGGTGCCGTCCATGCGCGCGATCGTGCCGGCGGTCGAGAATTGCAGGCCGGGGCCGACGCCGGACGGGCCGCGCTGGCGCGAGGTCAGGTAGGTGTACCAGCTGCCCGTCACCTCGAAATCGAAGATGCCGCGCGTGTCGCTCTTGAGCGAGACCGCGTTGGCCAGGTGCTGCTCGACGAGGTTGTAGGCGCCGCTGGCGAAGCTGTTGATGTTGCCGAAGGTCTGGGCGCCGTTCTGCCAGAGATAGCTCTGCACCGACGACTGGGCGTTGTTCTGCCAGTAGCCGATCGTGTGGCTGAACTTCAGCCAGTCGTCGAGGTCGACCTGCCATTTGAGCTTGTAGTTGTCCATGACGGTATGCAGCAGGCCGCTGGCGCCGACCACGTTGGTCGCGACGCCGCTCTTGTTGACCTCCTTGATCGTGCCCATCGTGCTGCTCGCGAAGGCGGCGCCATTGGTCACGAAGCCGAGCGGCTGGCTCCAGCTGTCCTCGCGGTTGGCGGCGAGGAAGAAGGAGGCCTTGCCGACCTTGCCGCCCAGGGTGCCCGCGGTATTGCTCGTCGCATAGGTGTTGGTCGTGGCGTACCAGCTGAAGTTCTGGAAGGCGTTGGTCTGCTTAAGCGTCGCCTCGAACTTCTCGGGCATGCGCGTGGTGATCAGCATCACGCCGCCCATCGAGTTGCCGGGATAGGCAGCCGAGAACGGGCCGTACATCATGTCGATACCCTTGATCTCCTCGGGCGAGACCAGGCCCCAGCGCGGCGCGCCGATGGTGTTGTTGTTGCCGATCAGGGCGGTCAGCAGGATGTCGTCGGCATAGACGAGATTGCGGGCGCTCGAGTTGATGCCCCAGGTGCGGGTGGCAAGGGTCGGCTGGGTGTCGCCGTAGTTGCGCTTGCGCACGAGCAGGCTGGGGAAATATTTCACCGCATCCTCGGTGTCGACGATGTTGACGGTGTCCTCGATCCGGCGCCTGTCGGTGCTGACGATCGTGTTGGGCGGGCTGTAGCGCTCGATCACCGGCGACACCGGCGCGACCTCGGGGCCGGAGGCCGGCGCGGTCACGGTGATGTCCGGCAGCTGCTGCGGGGCCGATGGCGCGGCCTCCTTCGGAGCCTGCGCCCAGGCGACGGCCGGCGCAGCGAGTGCAGCCAACAGGGCCGCACGGGACGGATGCATGAAAGACTCCTTCGACTGACGAGCGACAGCGACGCGCAGGCGCGTCGCGGCTTACTTGTTCAGGCGAAGGACGGAGGACCGCGCGGTCGGGTGGGACCGTCGCGGATCGCGACGGCAGGGCGCTGCTCGGACGGCAGCGAGGGCGCCAGCGCCGCGACGACCGGCGGCAGGGCGACGAAGACGGAGGAGGGCGCGATCAGCGACGGCGCGTGAGCGAGGCCAAGGCAGCACTCGTGCTTGTCGGCCGACTTGGGCGGCGTGGCGTCGGCGTTGGCATCAGGATCGGCGACGGCCGAGTTGCAGAACATCGACCACAGCGCCGACGGATTGCCGTCGCGCATCGAGGCGGCCTGGGCGAGCGGCTGCAGGAAATTGAGCGTGACGGCAAACAGCGCGGCCATCAGGGCCAACGCACGCACTCCGCTGGGAGGATTGCCGGTCATCGCGGGGAAGTATGCCCGCGCTTCCTCCCCATTCAAATGGGGAGATGCCACTGTTCTGCGGCGGCGGAGGGGGCATGGCGTCGCACCATGAGGCGGCACTCGTGACGATTCTGCACGGCGCCGCGTCCGCGCTTACACCGCAGTCCACCCTCCATCCACGACCAGCTCGGCGCCGGTCACATAAGATGACTCGTCGCTCGCCAGGAACAGGATCGCATGCGCCACCTCGTCGACCTCGCCGGCGCGGCCCATCGGCACGCCCTTCAGCGTCTTGGCGCGGGTCGCGGGATCGGCGGTGCGGCCCGAGGTGCGCATCGGCGGCATCAGGCCGGGATGCACCGAGTTCACGCGGATGCCGTCCTTGCCGTGCTGCGCGGCGCCCGCCTTGGTGATCAGGCGCACCGCGCCCTTGGAGGCGTTGTAGCCGACATGGATGTAGCCTTGGCCCACGATGCCCGAGATCGAGGAGAGGTTGATGACCGAGCCTTTTCGTCCGCCCTTCTTCATGGCGGCGATGCCGTGCTTCATGCCGAGGAACACGCCGGTCGAGTTGATGCCCATCAGCCGGTTCCAGGCGGCGGTGTCGTAGAGATCCTGCTCGGCCGAGCCCGAGATGCCGGCATTGTTGACCAGCACGTCGAGGCCGCCATGCTCGGCGACGACGCTGTCGACCAGCTTCTTCCAGTTGGCCTCGTCGGTGACGTCGAGATGCCGGTAGGCGGCCTTGCCGCCCGCCTTGTTGATCGCGGCGGCGACCTCCTCGCCTTCCTTGTCGAGCACGTCGGCCACGATCACGGCCTTGGCGCCTTCACGGGCGAACAGGCGGGCCGTCGCCGCGCCCATGCCGCCGGCCGCCCCGGTGACCAGGGCCACCTTGTCCTTCATGCGCATCGTTTCCTCCTTCTTTATCCCATCCTCCCCATTCGGATGGGGAGGTGCCCGCGTCTTCG
>CAYZQZ010000266.1:0-5918 GCA_964480235.1 uncultured Reyranella sp.
GCGCTTCCGCTGGGCTTATGGCGCCATGCAGATCATGAAGGCGCATGCCGGCAAGGTGCTGGGCAACTCCACACAGCTCACCTTCTGGCAGAAGTACCACTTCGTCTCCGGCTGGCTGCCGTGGTTCGCCGATGCGCTGAACCTGATCTTCACCTGGGCAGGCCTCGCCTGGGCGGCCGCCGTCGTGCTGCCGCCGCTGTTCGGCCTGAAGCCCGTGGGGCTGCCGCCGTCGGAATTCATCATCCCGACCATCGGCATCTTCGTCTTCAAGCTGGTCTATTCGTTCGGCCTCTACGCCAACCGCGTGAACTGCACCTTCAGGCAGAGTATCGGGGCCTCGCTGGCGGGGCTCGCGCTCACCTACACGGTGGGCCGCGCCGTGATCTACGGCCTGGCGACCAGCCGGCTGCCTTTCATGCGCACCCCCAAGATGGACGAGCGCGCCACCCTCGGCATGGCGCTGGGCATGGCCCGCGGCGAGGCGGTGTTGACCGTGCTGCTGTGGGGGGCCGCCGCGGTGCTTTGGTATGGTTCCGGCGTGGTCGACCCGGAGGCCCGGCTGTGGTCCCTGTTCATGGTCGTGCAGTCGCTGCCGTTTGCGGCGGCGGTACTGGTTTCCCTGGTCAATGCGCTGGAGCAGATGCGGCACGCGAGGTCGGTCTTCGAAACCGCGCCCGCCGCCCCGGTTGCCACAGTGGCGATGCAGCCCGCACAATAGGCCATGCCTTCGGCCGCACCCGCCGGTACCGGTCTTTTTCTCAAGCGATGGCTCCGGCAGCCCTTCGCCATGGGCGCCGTCGTGCCGAGCGGCCGGCTGCTGGCCGCGGCGATGGCCCGCGCCACCCTGGCGGCGATGGCCAACTATCCCGGCCATGTCATCGAACTGGGCGCCGGCACCGGCGAGGTCACGAAGGCGCTGCTGGCGGCCGGGATCGACCCCAAGCGGCTGGCGCTGGTCGAGCGCGATCCCGAGCTCGCGCGGTTCCTGCGAGGCCATTTCCCCGGACCGAAGATCGTCGAGGGTGACGCTGCCCGCCTGACCGAGCTCTTGAAGTCCCACGGCGTGGCCAATGTCTCGGCTGTCGTCTCGAGCCTGCCGCTGCTGTCGCTGCCGGCCGAGGTCGTGAACGGCATCGTGAACGGCGTGTTCGCCAGCCTGCCGGCCGGCGCTGCGCTGATTCAGTTCACCTATGGACCCAGTCCGCCGGTGCCGAAGGCGCTGCGCGAGCGGCTCGGGCTGCAGGGCGTCAGCGGCCGGCGCATCTGGCGCAATGTGCCGCCCGCCGTCGTCTGGACGTTCACGAGGCCGGCCGGCCGGTGACGCGTTTTCGCTTCGACGACACATTGCGCAAACGGATCGTGGGCCATCTCGGCCGCTTCGACGTTCAGCGCCGCGCCGATGCCGGCGGCCTGAAGCGCGCGGCCGTCGCCGTTGCGGTGGTCGAGGCCGACGTGCCGGGGGAGGCCGCTTTCCTGCTGACCAAGCGCACGCCGCGGCTGCGTGCCCACGGCGGGCAATGGGCGCTGCCGGGCGGACGGGTCGATGCCGGCGAGACGATCGAGCAGACCGCGTTGCGCGAAATGCACGAGGAACTGGGCGTGCTCGCCTCCACCGATGATATCCTTGGCACGCTCGACGACTACCCGACGCGCTCGGGCTACCTGATCGCCCCGGTCGTGGTCTGGCTGTCCGCCCGGGTGCAGGTGATCCCCAATCCGCACGAAGTCGCGGCGGCCTACCGGATCAAATGTTCGGAACTGTTCCGACCCGACTCGCCCGAGATCGTGGCGATCCCGGAATCCGACCGGCCAATCATCCGCCTGCCTCTGCCGGTGGCGACGGTGAACGCGCCGACGGCGGCGGTGCTCTATCAGTTCAAGGAAGTGGCGCTCGCCGGCCGCGACACGCGGGTCGAGCACTACGAGCAGCCGGTCTTCGCCTGGCGCTAGGGTGCCTCAGCCGCGTTGCGCCGCGAGAGTCGGCGCCGCGGCGACACGGCGCTTCAGGAAGATCGTCGTCTCCTGTTCCATCACGTGCTCGCCGCGCTGGTTCATCGTGACCTGACGCACCCGGCAGATGCCGCGGTCAGGCCGCGACGCCGAAGCGCGCAACTCGACGATATCGGTGACGACCTTGATCGTGTCGCCCGGCCGCACCGGTCGGGGGAACTGGGTCTCGCCGAGCCCCGGCGAGCCCAGGCTGCAGGCCTTGAAGACGCCGAGTTCGAGCCACAGCCGGAGCGTCGCGCACATCGTATGGAGGCCCGAGGCGATCAGGCCGCCGAACTGCCACTGCTTGGCGAACTCTGCGTCGATGTGGAAAGGCTGCGGATCCCACTGGCGGGCGAATTCGACGATGCCCGCCTCGGTCATCGTCATGCCGGCGCTGACGAACCGCTCGCCGACCTTGAAATCCTCGAAAAAGCGGTCGCTCACGATCGGGACTCCCTTGGGCATGATTCTGACAGGGGCATGGCTATCGCCTGCGATTGTGTCCGGGGTGAGACGTCGTGCTAGCGTGCGGGGCATGATTCTCTACAGCCTCAAGAACGCGCCCAACCCGCGCCGCGTCCGCATCTTCCTCGCCGAAAAGAAGGCGCATGTGCCGGTCCAGGAATTCGACATGGATACGCGCGGCCACCGTGAGCCCGCGTTCCTGGCCCGAAATCCACTGGGGCTGCTGCCGGTGCTGGAGACCGACACGGGCGAATTCATTACCGAGTCGGTCGCGATCTGCCGCTATTTCGAGGAGTTGATGCCCGAACCGCCGCTGTTCGGCCGCTCGTCGCATGAACGTGTTTTGGTCGAAATGTGGAATCGGCGCATGGAGCACGAACTTCTGCTGCCGGTGATCGACGTGTTCGTCCACACCCACGAATTCTGGGTCGGTCGCCGCCCGCAGGTGCCGACCTACGGCGACCTGCGGCGGCTGCAGGTGGTCGAGCGTATGCGCTGGCTCGACGGTGAACTGAAGGACCGCGAGTTCATCGGAATCGATCGCTACAACATCGCCGACATCACCGCCCAGGTGGCGCTTTTGACGGCGCGGGGCGTGCTGAAACTGCCGATCCCGGAGGACCACAAGAACCTGACGCGCTGGTGGTCGGCCGTGACCAAGCGGCCTTCTGCGCGGGCCTAGGACAGACGGAGCAGCGGCACCGCGGCGGCCGAGAGCAGGATCGCGAACAGCCGCAACCTGGTGAAGGGCTCGCGCAGCCATACAATGGCGATCACGACCGCGAAGATCGAGCTGGTGTCGCGCAAGGCCGCCGCCGGCGCAATCGCGGCATTCCGGAACACCCAGAGAATCAGCAGATACGACGCTGTGGAGGCGATCGCGATCGGCAATGCCGTCAGCGCATGCTCGCGTACCATCTTCAGCGGCTGCAGAAGGGCGCCGCGGTAAACCGACATGGCGAGCGCATTGGTGAACCCGACGACGAAGCCGTAGGAGAGCGGCGAGCCGGCGCGGCGCACGCCCTGGGCGTCGCACATCACATAGGCTGCGGCGGTGATGCCGGCCAGCCCGACCCATAGGAATGCCGTTCGCGGAATCGCACCGTGTGTGCCGCCGCCGGCACCCAGCAGCAGCAGCGAGACGACGATCAGGCCGATCCCCAGCATGCCGTAGAGGCTGATCTGCTCGCCCGAGAGCAGGATGGCCGCCGGCGCCACCATCAGCACCGAGAGCGCCCGCACCACGGGGTACGCGATGCCGAAGCCGATCAGGTCGTAGGCCCGCAGGAGCGCGGTGATTGTGACCAGGTTCAGCGCGGTGGAGCCCGCGATCCACGGCCAGGCCTCCTGGGCAGGCAATCCGGTCCAAATCAGGCCGGGGAGGCCGATCAGGGCCGACAGCACCATCTGCGCGGTCATCGCTTCGCCGGGCCTGGGCTGGGCTTTCACCGCGGCGTTCCAGCCGGCGTGAAGCAGGGCGCTCAGCAGGGCGGCGGCGACGAACCAGAGATCCATGCCGCCCGCGCCCGGACCCTCAGAGGCCGATGCCGCGCAGCCCGAAGATCAGACCGACCACCAGCAGGCCGATGAACAGCGTCTCGACGACCAGCAGCATCACCGGCGCCATGCCGATGCGGGCGAGCGCCAGCAACGAGGTCTTCATGCCGAGCGCCGCGATGGCGAGGATGATCAGGAAGGACGAGACCTGAGTAATCGCGTCCCGCACCTCGGCCGGCACGAGGCCCAGCGAATTGAGCGCCGCCAGCGCGAGGAAGCCGAACAGGAACACCGGCGGCGAGGGCCGCGCATCGCCTGCCGCCTGGCCGCTCCTGGCCACCCACCAGGCGATGCCGGTCACGGCCGGGAGCAGGAACGCCACGCGCAGCAGCTTGGTGATGATCGCGTCGCTCAGAACTGTCGGTCCCAGCGTCTGGCCCGCGCCGGCGACCTGTGCCACGTCGTGGATCGCGCCGCCCAGGAACACGCCCGTCTCGAAATTGGAGAAACCCAGCGCAGTGTGGAGCGGCGGATAGACCACCATGGTAATGGTGCTGATGAAATTGACGCCCATCACGGTGAAGGCGAGATCGCGGTCGGAATTCTCGTGCTTGGGCAAGACCGCCGAGGTGGCCATCGCGGCCGCGGCGCCGCACACACCAGTGGCGCAGCCGGTCAGAAATCCGAAATTGCGCGAGAGCCCGAACAGCCGTGCCGCCCACGCCCCGAAAACAATGGTGCAGCTCACGGCGGCGAGCGCGATCACGACCGGCAGCGCGCCACCTTCGACCAGCTGGCCCAGCGTCAGCCGGGCGCCGAGCAGGGCCACGCCGATGCGCAGCACGGTGCGGCCGGAGAATTCTATGCCGGCCTTCAGCGAGGCCTTGCTCGACAGTGGCTGCATCGCCATGCCGATCGCGAGCGTGATGATCAGTGGCGGGATGAACAGCGCCTCGAAATGCGTGAGGCCGCGCTTGTCGATGAAATAGGCGAAGGCCGCGACGATCGCGCAGACGGCGAACCCGGGAGCGACTTTGCGGAGATTGGACGGCGCCCAGAGACGGGCGATTTCGACGACGACCGTGCTGCTAGGCATCGAGGATGGCCACCAGCTGACCTTCGCCGATCGCCTCGCCTTCGCTGACCTTGATTTCCTTGATCGTGCCGGCCCTGGGCGAGAGCACGGGGATTTCCATCTTCATCGATTCGAGGATCATGATCTCGCCCTCGGCCTCGACCTTGTCGCCGGGCTTGGTCTGGATCTTCCAAACATTGCCTGCGATCTCCGACTTCACGTTGACGATGGCCATCCTGCAGTGCGCTCCCGAAATTCGGCTAGGAAGACTTTTCGGCCACTGAGCGGGCCAAGGCAAGGGCGGGACTGCCCACATGCGCGCCAAGCAGCCGTGCGACGCGATTGATGTGGGAGACTATTCCGTCCTGCAACGTCGAGCGTCCGTCGCCGATCCGCGCCGAGCCCGCCGCGACCGCCACGCCCGCAATGCCCGCCCGATCGAGCACGTCGAAGCCTAGGATACCGCCTGCGTCGGCGCCCGGTCCGGCGTCGTTGAAGAACACCAGCCTGGGCACGAACGGCTCGACCGCGTGGCCGGAATTGAGCGCACAGTGACTGCCGGTCGCGACGATGCCGCCACGATCCCCGGCCACCAGTAGCGAGGAGGAATCGACACAGGGAAAGCCCTCGACGACGTGCCGCGTCTCGCCCATCTCGGGAGGCTTGCGATGGGGCCACGGCGCGGCGCGCAACAGGTCGGCGGCCTCGCGACAACTCATGCCGGCGGTGACGCCACAGCGGGCCGCGAGGTCGTTGACCCGGCTGATGTTGCCGCGCGCCATCATGTCGGCGCCGTCGCCGATGCGCGCGCTGGCCGTCGCCACCACGGCCATCGCCATGCCGAGCTTCTGCGCATAGGCCAGACCGCCCACGCCTGCCTCGTCCTTGC
>CAYZQZ010000267.1:0-5917 GCA_964480235.1 uncultured Reyranella sp.
CATGAAGATGCCGTGCTCGATCGAATCGATACCGCCGCGCACGGCATTGAGGATCCCGAGCGCGCCCTGGGCGTGGCTGGCGCAGCATTTGTGGAAGCGGTGGGCCTCGGTGATTCCCGCCTTCATCTCCTCGGCCGAGTAGTGCGCGTCCTCGGGATTGACGCCGGGTGTCATGACGCCGCCGGTCGCCATGATCTTGATCAGGTCGGAGCCGGCGTGCACCTGCTCGCGCACCGCCTTCACCACTTCGTCGACACCGTCGGCGACGCGGCCCGTGCGGTTGCCGTGGCCGCCAGTCATGCAGATCATGCGCCCGGCGCAGCGCATGGTCGGTCCGAGAAAGCGGCCACTGTTGTAGGCATCGCGGATCGCGAACTCGATGTATTCCTTGCCACCGCAGTCGCGCACGGCAGTGATGCCGCCTTCGAGCGTGTTGCGCATGAGTTCCATGCCGCGCACCGCGATCGCGGCGTGGGACATCCGGTCCTGCACCGCCCCCGGGTTGCCCTCGGCGCCGGACAGCGAATGGACGTGGCAGTCGATGATCCCCGGGATGAGCGTGCCGCCCGCCGTGTCGACCTTTTCACCAGCGAAGCCCGTGAACTCGGCGGCGGAGGCGATCCGCTTGACCTTGCCACCCTCCTCGAGGACCGCTTGGCCATCAAGCACCTTCTCGCCGTCGAACACGCGGCCGCCGACATACAACGTCGTCATTTCTTACTCCTGAAGCGCGATCGGTGGTGCCGAACGTCGGCGCGGCACCGGCTTTGAGGCGCCACTATCGGCTGGCGGTCTGCTGCTCGCAACCCAACGGATCGGCCGGCACGTCACCGCCCAGTGCTTTCAGCCGCGCAATCTCGGCATCGAGACCGACAATGTGTGGATTGTATTTCCTGGCCAGTTCGAAGGCCGCGACCGCGCGGGCCGGCTCGTTCATTTCCGCGCGGATCATGCCCAGGCCCGAATAGGCGCCGAAATGGCGCGGCTCGCGCTTCACGGTCTCGCAGATGTCGGCGATCGACGCCTTGAAGTCGCCCATCAGCCAACGAACCGTGGCGCGCTTGTTCCATGCCTCGGAGAGCTGAGGCGCGAGCTCGATCAGGCGGGTGAAGGTGGCGGCGGCACTGGACAGCTCCTGCTGCTGCATCTCCGATATGCCGCGCAGCATGAGCTGACGCTGGGCCGGATCGGGCGGCAGGGTCCATTGCTGCCAGATGGCCTGCTCGAGTTCCTGGACCGCCACCGGATCGGTCGCGGTCTGCAGCTTGGCGAACAACGTGTCGAGCATGCTGCCGCTCTCCCCTCCCTGAACGCTCGGGCTCTGCGCGATCGCGCCGGCCGCCAGCAGCATGAGGCCGGCCAGCGCCGCCGTACAGGCCCGACGCAGCTTCATGACAGGGCGATGGGCTTCGGTCCGCCCGTCGCCCAGTCGAGAAGTTCGACCGTATGCACGACCGGCAGGCCTGTGCCGTCCGCGATATTGCCGATACAACCAAAATTGCCGGCCGCGACGATATCCGGTTTTACGCTTTCGATGTTCGACACCTTGCGGTCGCGCAGACGCCGCGACAGGTCCGGCTGTAGCACCTGGTAGGTGCCGGCCCAGCCGCAGCAGAGGTGGCCCTCCGGCACGTCCTTCACGACGAAGCCCGCGTCGCGCAGGAGCTTCTTGGGCGGTTCATTGAGCTTCTGGCCATGTTGCATGGAACAGGCCGAGTGATAGGCGACAGTGAGCTTGCGCCCGGAATCGACGCCGGACACGCTGGCGAGGCCGATCTCGGCCATCACTTCGCTGACGTCGCGCGCGAGCTTCGACACTTTCTCGGCCTTGTCCTTCCAGGCCGGATCGTTCGCAAACATCGCGCCATAATCCTTGACCGTCGTGCCGCAACCCGAGGCGTTGATCACGACGGCTTCAACGTCGACCGCGAGCCAGGCATCGATATTGGCCTTGGCCAACTCCAACGCGTGCTGGTTGCGGCCGACATGCAGCACCGACGAGCCGCAGCAGCGCGAGCCCGCAGCGTTAACGACCTCCACGCCGTGGCGCGTCAGCAGCCGCACCGTGGCCTCGTTGACCTCGGGCGCCAGCACCTGCTGACCGCAGCCCGGCATCAGCGCCACACGCTTGCGGCGCTCGCCAAGCGCCTGGAATGTCTGCGGCCGGTCGACCGGCGACGGCCCACGCAGGTGTCCCGGCACCGCGTCGAGCATCGCACGCAAGCGGCGCAGGAACGTGGCGCCGCCCGGGTCGCTGCTGCGCTCCGGCAGCAAACCCGCAAACGGCTTGGCGACCTGGCCCAGCACCATGGCCCAGCGGAACAAGCCGGGCCGCGGCATCAGCAGCGCCAGCAGCCCGCGCATCAGGCGATCTGCAAAGGCTCGCCGATAGGTCGATTCGATGTGATGCCGGCCGTGATCGACCAGGTGCATGTAGTTTACGCCCGACGGGCAGGTCGTCATGCAGGACAGGCACGACAGGCAGCGATCCACGTGGCGCACTTCCTGAACCGTTGCCGCACGTCCGCCCTCGAGCATCGCCTTGATGAAATAAATCCGGCCACGCGGGGAATCGCGTTCGTCGCCCAGCAACACGAAAGTCGGGCAGGTCGCCGTACAGAAGCCGCAATGCACGCACTTGCGCAGGATGTGCTCGCTGCGCGCGGTATCCGGATCGGCAAGCTGCGCCAGGGTGAAATTGGTCTGCATCAGCCCATGCGCCCCGGGTTGAAGATGCCCTTGGGGTCGAAACTTTCCTTCACGCGCGCGGAGAGTGCCGCGAGCGCCAGCGATAGCGGTTGGAAGATCGGAATAGCTGCGCGAGTCGCTTCAGGCGCGCGAATGAGCGTCGCGTGCCCTCGGAGGCCGTCGCGCACCAAGCCCTGGTCGGCGTCCGCGCTCGCGGGCAGCGCGAGCCATATCAGACCGCCCGACCAGTCATAGAAAGCCTTCGCGCCCGGCCGCGCAGACTTGAGGCGCGCCACCAGGGCAGGCCCGTCGGTCGGCGCACACGAGACACGCCAGACGACATCGCTGGCAGAGGCACCGAGCGGGACAGCGTCCCGTACCTCGCGCCAGAAAGCCCGGCTCTCGAGCGTGCCCTGCTCTTCCATTCGGGCGCCCGTCACGGCGAGCAGTTCGCGCAAGCCCTTCAGACGGGCGTCGACCGACGGCGCAATGCCCTCCACCCGGAGGGCCGTGCGGCCTGGTACATGCGCTGCACCCGACACCTCATGCGGGCTGCCCATTGCGCCGCACATCGCCTTCACCGCCGCGACATCGTCGAGACCGTGCAGGAACAGTGTGCGCGTCTGGTCCGGCGCCGGCAGCACCTTCACTGACACCTCGTCGAGCACGGCGAGCGTGCCCCATGAGCCCGCGAGCAGCTTGGAGAGGTCGTAGCCGGTGACGTTCTTCATCACCCGGCCGCCCGACTTGAAGGATTCCCCGCGTCCGTTGACGCCGGAGAAGCCCAACAGGTGGTCGCGCGCTGCACCGGAGGACAGTCGCCGTGGTCCCGCGAAATTGCCCATAATCGTTCCGACGAGGGTCCCTTCGCCGGCCTCGTGACCCAGCAGCGGTCTGAGATCGGGCGGCTCGAAGGCCAGCATCTGGTTGCGCTGGGCGAGCAGCGCCTCGATCTCGCGCAACGGCGTGCCGGCGCGCAAGGTCACCACCAGCTCTTCCGGCGCATAGTCGACGACGCCCGAAAGTCCCGAGACGTCGAGCACCTGATCGCAGCGCATCGGCTTGCCGAGCGCGAGCTTGCTGCCCGAGCCGCGGACGTCGAGCGTTACACCCTCGTTCAGCGCCCATTCGACCGCCTGCCGCAGCTCCTTGCCGTCGCGCGGTTTGATCGTGCCGCCCATGCCTTCGCCGCCAATACCCCTTGGTTACCAAAAGTGACCGTTAGACTGACGGGAATCTAACGGTTACCGAATGGTAACCATACCAATTGAACCCAGCATAAGCGCTCGGCACCCGTTTCCCTATTCCGGTCGCTTAATCGATCCGTGGCCTTCATCGTCAGAAACGGGGAATGTCCGGAAACGGCAGCTTGTTGTCGTGCACGACCACACGTCCCAGCTCGGCGCAGCGGCGCAGCTTGGGGAATACCTTGCCCGGGTTAAGCAGATGGTCGGGATCGAAGGCACACTTCACCCGCATCTGCTGGTCGAGGTCGATCTCGGTGAACTGCTCGCCCATCAGGTCGCGCTTCTCGATGCCGACACCGTGCTCGCCGGTCAGCACGCCGCCGACGCGAACGCACAAGCGCAGGATGTCGGCGCCGAACTTCTCGGCGCGGTGCAGCTCATCGGGATCGTTGGCGTCGAACAGAATCAGCGGATGGAGGTTGCCGTCCCCGGCGTGGAAGACGTTGACCACCCGCAGGCGGTGCTGTTTCGACATCTCGCGCATTTCGGCCAGCACCTCGACCAGCCGGCCGCGCGGCACAGAGCCGTCGAGACACATGTAGTCGGGCGTGATCTGGCCGACCGCGGGGAATGCAGCCTTGCGACCGGCCCAGAACAGCACACGCTCCTGTTCGTCTCGGCTAACTCGCACCGTCGTGGCGCCGCGGCCGCGCGCGATCTCGGCGACCCGGTCGACCAGGTGATCGACCTCGATCTCCGGTCCGTCGAGTTCGACGATCAGCAGGCCCTCGGCATCGAGCGGATAGCCCGCACCGACATAGTTCTCGGCGCACTTGATGGCGTCCTTGTCCATCATCTCCATGCCGCCCGGGATGATACCCGAGGCGATGACGGCGGCGACGCAGTCCGCGGCACCCGCTTCGGTCGGAAAGCCCAGCAGCACGGCGCGCGCCGTGGTCGGCTTGCGCAGCAGGCGCACGGTCACCTCGGTGACGACGCCCAGCAGTCCCTCCGAGCCGGTCATCAGCCCCATCAGATCGTAGCCGCCGGCATCGAGATGCTTGCCGCCCAGACGCACGACTTCGCCGTTCATCAGCACCATCTCGATGCCGAGCAGGTTGTTGGTGGTGAGGCCGTACTTCAGGCAATGCACGCCGCCGGAGTTTTCCGCAACATTGCCGCCGATCGAGCAGGCGATCTGCGAGCTCGGGTCGGGTGCGTAATAGAAGCCCTCGTGCTCGACCGCCTTGGTAACGCCGAGATTGGTGACGCCGGGTTGCACCACGGCGCAGCGGTTGGCGTAGTCGATCTCGAGCACCCGATTGAACTTGCCCATGCCAAGCAGGATTGCGTCGCCCACCGGCATGGAGCCGCCCGACAGCGAAGTGCCGGCCCCGCGCGGAACGACCTTGACCTTGTGGTCCTGGCAGTAGCGCAGGATGGCGGCGACCTGGGCCACGGTCTCGGGCAGCACGACCACCAGCGGCATTTGGCGATAGGCCGACAGCGCATCGCACTCGTAGGGGCGCATACCGTCGGTATCGTCGATCACACCCTCGCCCGGCACGATCGTGCGCAACGCCGAAACGATCTCGGCCCTCCGGGAGAGAATGTCGGGATCGAGCGGCGGCATCTGCATTACTGCACCTAAGAGCTCAAGCGATACACAAAATCCACGATACGCTTTAGCGGAGATGGACTGGCGAGTTTTGAGTGATGCCAGCTTACTTGGGTTTCAGCGTACCGATCGACTGCCTTGCGTATTCTGTCCGTTAGCAGTCGACTATTTGTGAGGATCAGCAACTCACCAAGTGCCAGCACCAGCAACTTGCAACGCACAACCCGAAAGTCTCTATCTTCCTGCCCCAAATTTTCGAGAAAGCCAGCAAGGCAAACGTGCCAGCGGCTGTCCGCCTTGGCAAAGTCCGACAGAAAAGACGCATAGCCCTTCACTCGCCGTGGATCTGCTTCGCCATCAATCAGGCTTTCACCGATGGCGCGTTGCTCTTCACGGAAGATCAAATAGTCTCTCCACTGCTTCC
>CAYZQZ010000268.1:0-5916 GCA_964480235.1 uncultured Reyranella sp.
ACAGGTGTTGGTCGGAGCCGGCATCGGCTGCCGCTTCGTGGGGGCGGCGATCGACAAGCTGCACAAGGAGATGGCGGCGTCGATCGGCGCCGCTTTCATCATGATCGGCTGCGCGGTCGTGTTCGCCAAACTCTCGGTCGCGGTGACCGGGCTCAATCTCGATGCGACGGTGTTGTCCTATGCGCCCGGCGGCTTCGCCGAGATGAGCCTGATCGGCCTGGCGCTCGGCATCGAAATCGCCATGGTGGCCACCCATCATCTGTTCCGCCTGTTCCTGATCCTGATGACCAGCCCGCTCGTCTTCAAGCTCTGGCGCGCCCGCGACGAGGCGAAAGCGGCCTCGGACTAGGCCCGGACGGTGATGCCGCCATCGACCACCAGCAGGTGGCCGTTGACATAGGCCGACTCGTCAGACGCGAGGAAGAGTGCGGCATTGGCGGTATCCCAGCCGGTGCCCATCTTGCCGGTCGGCGAGGCACGGTTACGGATCGCGATCATCTTGTCGTAGGCCTGGTTGTGATCCTTCTCGCCCTTGGCGTACTCCTCGGCGAGGAAGTCGATCATCGGCGTGTGCATCAGGCCGGGCAGGATGGCATTGCAGCGGATTCCCTTGTCGGCGTACTCCGACGCGATCGCCATGGTGAGCGAATTCACGGCACCCTTGCTGGCGTTGTAGGCTACGTAGCTGATCCCCTTCGGCACGCGGATCGACGCGATCGAGCTCACATTCACGATCGCGCCCTTGCCCTGCTTCTCCATCACCGGCAGCACGTGCTTGGCCGTGAGGAAGAAGCTGGTGACGTTGACATCGAACACCCTGTGCCATTCGTCTTCGGAGAGCTGTACTGGCCCGCCGGTCGAGCCGATGCCGACATTGTTGTCGAGGATGTCGACCCTGCCCCACTTGGCGACGCAGGCATCTACCGTCGCCTTCACCTGGGCATTGTTGGTGGCGTCGCACTCAAACGCCGCCGCCTCGCCGCCTTCCTTGACGATCAGCCCGACCGTCTCCTCGGCGGCGGCACGCAGGCGGTCGACGCAGAACACCCTGGCGCCTTCCCGCGCGAAGGTCACGGCCGTGCACTTGCCGTTGCCCCAGCCCGGCCCGCTCGAGCCCGCACCGACCACGATCGCCACCCTGTCCTTCAGCCTGCCGGCCATGTCACTTCCTCCCGACGAATTTCCGGACCAGATGATGCGTGAGCGCAAGCCCGATGCAATGCCGCAGCGCCGTGGCGGTCGGGTGCGACCGCCTTCGGAGCGGAATTTCTCTCAGTATGGATCGCGAGGCCACGCGGTCAGACCACTTTTGCAGGGAAAACAGGGTGCGCAGACCTACGCCTTCGGCCGGTGCAACCGGCAGAACCCGGAGCGGGGCGGCGACCCTCGTGTCCGCGAAGCGCATCATTTCTGGACCTTGGCACGCGGAGCGTGAAATGCTTCCGCCAACGAAAGCCTCCGGGAGGATGACGATGCGTCGTCGCACATTCGCCGCTTCGGCACTTGCCACGATGGCCGTGCCGGCCCTGTCCGCCCCCGGTTCGGCGCAGGCGTGGCCTGCCAAGCCGTTGCGCATGGTGATCCCCTATCCGCCCGGCGGACCGTCCGATGTCTCAACCCGCATCACCGTCGAGCATGCCGCGCGCAGTCTCGGACAGCCTGTAATTTTCGACAACAAGGCCGGCGCCTCCGGAATGATCGGCGCGGAGTTCGTCAAGAATCAGCCGGTCGACGATCACACCTTCCTGACGACGACGACGGCGATGGTCTGCATCACGCGCCATCTCCAGCCGATCCCCTTCGAGCCCGAGAAGGACTTCCTCACCGTGTCGCGCATGTGCACGTCGTGGGGCGTGTTCGCCATCCATCCTTCGGTGCCGGCGCGCACCGTTCCGGAGTTCGTGGCCTATGCCAAGGCCAATCCCGGGAAGATCAACTTCGGATCGTCGGGAATGGCCACCATCACACACCTGTTCGGCGAGATGCTCAGCCTGGAGGCTGGCATCAAGATGACCCATGTGCCCTATCGCGGCAGCGCCCCCGCGACAAACGCCCTGCTGGCGGGCGAGGTCCAGGCGCAGTTCGACCAGACCTGCCTGCCGCACGTCAAAGCGGGCAAGCTGATCGGACTCGCCATGCTGGCCGACGTCCGCCACCCCGATTTCCCGGAGATTCCGACGCTGCGCGAGTCGGGCTACGGCAAGGACGGCGGTGACTCGTGGTTCGGCATCCTGGCGCCGGCCGGCACCTCGCCCGCCGTCGTCTCGAAGCTCGACAAGGCGATCGCCGATGCACTCAAGAGCCAGGAAGTCATCGACAAGCTTCATCTCGGCGGCGCCCGCGTGACCTACCTCAATCCCGTCGATTTCCGCGACCGTATTGCCGTCGAGAACAAAATGTTCGGCACCATCATCAAGCAGGGCAACATCAAGGTCTGACGAGTCGGTAGCCGCCGATTCGCCCGTCGGGGCGCGTGGGACCTAGCGCTGGAACCAGGCGCGCGGCCACAGGCAGGAAATCGCCAGCGCAACCAGCAGGCCCCCGCCTGCAGCGAGGAAGGCGAACTTGTAGCCCGCCAAAAAGCCCTGGCTTGCGAGATGGCCGTGCAGCGCTGTCAGGACCGAAGCGCCGCTGACGACACCCAGCGTTCGGGTCAGCAGCGCCAGGCTGCCGGCCACGCCGCGGTCGCGTACCGGCAAGGTGTCGGTGACCAGGTCTGTATAGGCGACATTCAACAGGCCCTGACCGAGCCCCTCGATCAGCAGCAGCAATCCGACCACGGCGACCGCAGTCGTGTCGCCGGTGAAAGCGAGCGGCAGCAGCCCCGCGCCGACGAGCACCACGCCCATGAAAGCCGTCGCGCGGCGGCCCAGCATCGGCACGAGTCTGGCCGCCAGCGGCGCTCCGGCCAGGCTGCCGCAGAAGGCAAGCGCCAGAACGGCGCCGGTCAGCACCGCCGACAGCTTCAGCACGTTCACAAGGTAATAGGGCGTGAGCAGCAGAATCGAGAATCCCGCGATGTTGGCCATCACGTTCATCACATTGGGCACGGTGAAGGCGGCATCGGCGAACAGGGAGGGCCGTATGATCGGCTCGTCGACATGCCGCGCACGACCGACATAGGTCACCAGCAATGCGAGGGCCGCGGCGAGCAGCAACGCCGCCAGCCAGCCGGGAACTGCCGTCCGCTGCGACAAAACCAGGGAGAGCAGCAGGGAACTCATGCAGGAGGCGACCAGCGCCGCGCCCAGCGCGTCGAACGGGCGGGACTGCGGCTGGGGTGACGGCAACAGGCCGGACAGCACCAGGGTCGCGAGCGCGATCGGGACCCGCACCCAGTAAACCGCCGGCCATCCCCACAATTCGACTAGAACACCCCCCACGAACGGTCCGATCGCCGCGGCGAGCGACATCGCCATCGAGAAGCCCGCCAGCGCCTTCAGCCGCTGCTCGGGCGGATAGACCGAAGTCGCGAGCGCCGGGGTACAGGACAAGGCGAGAGCGGTGCCGACGCCCTGCAAGGCACGCGCCCACAGGAACAGCGTCCAGTCCGGCGCAGCGGCACAGGCGGCACAGCCGACGGCGGAGACGAGCAAACCGGCGCGGAAGATCAGCCGGTGCCCGAACAGATCACCCAGCTTGCCGCACACCAGCATCAGCGAGCCGTAGACCAGCACGTAGCAGATCACCAGCCACTGCACGTCGCCCAGTGCGAGACCGAAGTGACCGGTGATCGCCGGCAGCGCGACATTGACCGCGATGTCCAGCGGCGCCAGCGAGGCGCCCAGCCCGACGACGGCGAGGCCGAGGATTGGTCTCGCGGTCACCTCAGAGGTGCTTGGCGAGGAACGCCATCATTCGTTCCCAAGCCTGCCTGGCGGCCGCCGCGTCGTACGCCGGGCTCCTTTCGTTGGCGAAGGCATGCGCGGCATCGTATCGGAAGATTTCGGGCTTATGGCCTCCGGCGATCATTGCCTTCTCGAAGTCGTTCACGACCTGTGGCGTGCACCAATCGTCTTTGTTGGCGAAGTGGCCCTGCATCGGGATCGCGATCTTCGCGGGATCGGCCAGCGCCGACGGCGGCACGCCATAGAACGGCACGCCGCAGGCGATGCCCGTCACCCGTGCGGCGGCTGCGATGGTGAGTGCGCCGCCCATGCAATAGCCCATCACGCCGACCTTGCGGCTGAGCGCGGCGACGTGCTTCACGGCGCCCGCGATGTCCTGGTCCGAGGCGCCGACGAAGTCGAGGCCGGTCATCAGATGGTTCGCCTCGTCGGGCTTCTGCGTCACGCGGCCTTTGTACAGATCGGGCGCCAGCGCATTGTAGCCCGCGGCGGCGAAGCGGTCGGCGACGCCCTTGATCTGGTCGTTCAGGCCCCACCATTCCTGCAGCACGATAATGCCGGGCTTTCCTTTCCCTGCCTCTGAAAGATAGCCCTTGCAGGTCGAACCGTCGGGACGCTTGAAGTCGATCATGCTACCCATGGGGAGATCCTCCAGGATTTCTTGTTCCGCGTGCATCCGACGTTAGCTCATTCTCCCGTCCCAATAGAAGCATGCCGTCGTCGAACGTTGCTGCACGCGCTGGCGTTCGCGCTCTTTGCCGGCGGCTGCAGCTCGGACGGCCGCGACTTCGCCCGGCCGCCCCAGGGCGCGTTGCTGCTTGGCACGACGACGCCGGCCGAAATCGTCGCCGCCTTCGGCGAGCCCGCCGAACGCTTCGAGGAACCTGGCAACGTCACCACCCTCGACGCCTTCGATGCCCTCAAGCCCCGTCCCGACGGACTGAAGCGCGCGCTGGTGAAGGGCAGCATCGAGCGCCTACGCTACGCCTTTACGCGCGCCGCCATGGTATCGCTCGGCGACCAGGCTACGGCCCGCATCCGCCTGCTCGATCTCGCCTTCTGGAACGGCAAGCTGATCGCTTACAACTTCTCCAGCAGCTTCAACGAGGACTCGACCGACTTCGACGAAGCCAGGGTTCAGGCCCTGGCCCGCGGCCGTACCAGTGTGGGGGATGTGCTGAACGCGTTCGGCACGCCGGGAGGCCAAGGCATCTATCCCACCGTCGCCCGACCCGGCACGCGGCAGTACACGTGGCAGTACGCGTCAGCGGGACCGCGGCGGGGCCAGACCACGCTCAAGCGCCTGGAGTTGCTGTTCGGCCCAGGCGATCGGCTCGAGCAGGTCTATCTGGCCACCGAAATCAAGGACGGCACATAGGAAGGGGCCTCCCCATTCAGATGGGGAGGTGTCGCGCTTTGGGCGCGACGGAGGGGTCATGACCCCATCGCCCTCATATGACGAGGGGACTTCCCCATTTGAATGGGGAAGGATCTTCAGAGCTTGGTCCTGAGCTCGGTCTTGAGGATCTTGCCGTAATTGTTCTTGGGCAGCGCGTCGATGAACTTGTAGTCCTTGGGCCGCTTGAAGCGGGCGATGTTGTCGAGGCAGAGTTTGTCGAGTTCAGCGGCGCTCGGTGCCGCACCGGGGCGGGCGACCACGAACGCCACTACTTCCTCGCCCCATTCGGGATGCGGCCGGCCGACCACCGAGCACTCGGCGACGCCAGGATGCAGGTTCAGTACGTCCTCGATCTCGCGCGGATAGATGTTCGAGCCCCCCGAGATGATCATGTCCTTCGAGCGGTCCTTCAGCGTGAGGAAGCCATCTTCGTCGAAGGCGCCGACATCGCCGGTCCACAGCCAGCCGTCGCGCAACGACTTGGCCGTGGCGTCAGGATTGTTCCAGTAGCCCGACATCACCGTATCGCCCTTGACCACGATCTCCCCGACCTCGCCAGTCGGCATACGCCTGCCTGCCTCGTCGACCACGCGCACCTCGACACAGGTGTCGGCAATCCCGGCCGAGGCGAGCCGCTGCTCCCAGCGCGGATGCCGGCGGTCGGCATGG
>CAYZQZ010000269.1:0-5914 GCA_964480235.1 uncultured Reyranella sp.
GCGCCGCAGGGCGTAGCGGTCGGCGACGTGGCTGGCGTATTTCAGGATCTCGGGCTGCGTGGCGTAGCGCTCGGTCCACTCCCATTCCTGCTCGAGATCCTTCGAGAACTGATAGGAGTACTGCACGCTCTCCACGTCGCAGCGCGCGCCGGGATAGCGGTTCCAGTACCAGGTGCCGCCGACACCCTTACCGGCCTCTATCACGCGGGCGGTGAAGCCCTTCTGGCGCAGGCGGTGCAGCATATACATGCCACCAAAGCCGGCGCCGACCACGATGGCATCGAAATCGGTTTTCATGCCGTCTTGGATACGCGACATTTGCCGCATGACCAAGTCCGTGATCGGTGATTCACCCCGGCGTCGCGAAGACCTGCGCTTCCTGACCGGTCGCGGCCAGTACATCGACGATCTGCGGTTCGAAAATCTGGCGCACGCGGTGTTCGTCCGCTCGCCCCATGCCCATGCCCGTGTTCGCTCGGTGGAAGTTTCGGCTGCCAAAAAAGCACCCGGCGTCCTGGCCGTCCTGACCGCCGCCGATGTCGCGGCCGACGGCCTGAAATCGCTGCGTCCCTATGCCGAAGCCAACGTACAGACCGGCGAGCGGTTTCTGTTCGACGAGCAGCCGCTGCTCGCGGCCACGAAGGTCCGCTTCGCGGGCGAGACCGTGGCGATGGTAGTGGCCGAGTCGCTCGCCCAGGCCCTCGATGCCGCCGAGCGCGTCGCGGTCGACTACGAGCCCCTGCCTGCCGTCACCACGGCCTACGAAGCCGTCGAAGCCGGCGCGCCGCTTCTGTCGGCCGAAGTGCCGGGCAATGTCTGCATGGACTGGCGCCCGGGCGACCACGTCGGCACCGAGGCGGCCTTCGCGCTGGCCGCGCACGTGGTCTCTCTCGAGCTCGACAACCATCGCGTCACGACCAACCCGATCGAGCCGCGCGGATCGGTCGGCACCTTCGATCCGTCGAGCGGACGCTACACGCTGCACATCTCCAGCCAGAGCATCCACGCCAACCGCAACCACGCCGCCCGCGCGCTCGGCGTCGAGCCCGGCCAGGTGCGCTTCGTCGCGCCCGACGTCGGCGGCGGCTTTGGCGCCAAGAACTTCATCTATGTCGAGCACGTGCTGGTCGCCTGGGCGGCCAGGCGCGTCGCACGTCCGGTCAAATGGATCGCCACGCGCAGCGAGGTCTTCCTCGCCGATCATCCCTCGCGCGACATGCAGGCGCGTGCGTCGCTGGCACTCGATTCGTCGGGCAGGTTTCTCGCGCTCAAGGTGGCAAGCGTCGCCAATGTCGGCGCCTATCTCGCCGGCGTCGGCGGCGGCGTGCCGACCTATCAGTATTATCACCTGCAGGGCACCGTCTATCGGCTGCCCGCGATCGCGCTCGGGGTACGCGTGGTGCTGACCAACACCACGCCGATCGGCGTGATGCGCGGCCCCGGCTTCGCCGAGACGGTAAACATCCTCGAACGCCTGATCGACGCCGCCGCCCATGCGACCGGTCTCGACCGCGCCGACCTCAGGCGGCGCAACATGGTGCCGGCGGCCGAGATGCCGATGACCAACGCATTCGGCTTCCAGGTCGACAGCGGCGCCTTCCCCGAAACCATGGCCAAGGCACTCGACCATGCCGACCGGGCAGGCTTCGCCGCCCGCCGAAAGCAAAGCGAGGCGCAGGGCCGTCTGCGCGGCCTCGGCTTCGCCTACCACATCAAGGGCACGGGCGGTTCGCCGGAGGAAAACGTCGATATCCGCTTCGAGCGCGACGGCAGCCTGTCGCTGATCACCGGCACGCAGCATATCGGCCAGGGCCACGAGACCACCTTCCCGCAGATTCTGTCGACGCTTCTCGGCGTTCCCGATTCCCAAATTCATCTGCGCCAGGGCGACACCGACCTGATCGCGATCGGCGGCGGCCACGGCAGTTCGCGCGCCACCTTCATGGCCGGGACGGCGATGGCGCGCGCCTCGGAGGAGATCATCAGGAAGGGCACGGCACTTGCCGCCGAAGCGCTGGAGGCCAGCGAGGCCGACATCAGGTTCACCGACGGCCGCTTCGTCGTCACCGGCACGGATCGCGCGATCGGCCTGCTGGATGTAGCCGCGATCGGCCGAGACAAGGGCAGGCCGCTCGACACCTATCATTTCTGGAAGCGCGAGCACCTCACCTTCCCCAACGGCCTGCATGTCGTGGAGGTCGAAGTCGATCCCGAGACCGGCCGCGTGACCCTCGAACGCTACAGCGGCATCGACGATTACGGCGTCATGGTGAACCCCATGGTAGTCGCGGGCCAGGCACACGGCGCGATGGCGCAGGGTGCCGGCCAGGCGCTGCTCGAACGCACGACCTACGATCCGCAATCGGGACAGATGGTGGCCGGGACCTTCATGGACTACGCCATGCCGCGCGCCGACGACCTGCCGTCGTTCCAGCTCGGCTTCAATCCGACGCCGTGCACGACCAATCCGCTGGGCGTGAAGGGCTGCGGCGAAGCGGGGGCGATCGCGGCCTTCCCCGCCATCGCCAATGCCGTGCTCGACGCGCTCGCGCCGCTCGGCGTCCGGAATTTCGACGGCCCCGCGGCGCCCGGCCGGGTGTGGCAGGCCATCCGCGCCGCGCAATGACATCCGAAAGCATCCGACCGTGAGACGACAGGCACCGGCAGCCGAACGCAATCGAGGGCCCATCCTCGACGTCCTGCGCACCTGCCTGCCTGGCCGGGGACTGGTGCTGGAAGTCGCCAGCGGCACCGGCGAGCATGCCACCCATTTCGCCATGGCCCTGAAGTCTCTCGACTTCCAGCCGTCCGATCCGGACCCTGACCAGAGAGCCAGTATCGACGACTGGGTGCGTACTCTCGCGCTCACCAATGTCCGCCCGGCGCTCGATCTCGATGCCGCTGCCGAGACCTGGCCGATCGAGCGCGCCGACGCGGTGATCTGCATCAACATGATCCATATCGCGCCCTGGGCGGCTGCGGTCGGGCTGATGCGCGGCGCCGCGGGACTTCTGAGCACGGGCGGGGTGCTCTTCCTCTATGGACCCTATCACCGCGGCGGCCAGCCGACCTCGCCGGGCAACGAGACCTTCGATCGCTCGCTGCGTCAGCGGAATTCCTCCTGGGGCATCCGAGACCTGGAAGAGGTCACGTTACTCGGAGACCTCGAGGGCTTCGCCCTCGACCGGGTGGTCGACATGCCGGCCAACAATCTGTCCGTGGTTTTCCGCCGCCGCTAGCCGCCCCTCCTCTCGCTGCGCGGTGGCAAAAACCTCGGCGTTTCCGGCTGTGCAGGCCGCCGAAAGCCGGGCTAGGATGACCCCATAATAATTGGGAGAAATCCGATGCTTATCCGTCGTCGTACGCTCGGCAAGATCGCTGCTGCCGGCGCCGCTACAACGATCGCCGCTCCGGCGATCGCGCAGAACAAGCCGCTCACCATCGGCTTCAGCATGAACCTGACCGGACCGCTCGCCCCCAATGGCAAGGCGGCCCTGCTGGCTTCGCAGATCTGGGAACAGGACATCAACGCCAAGGGCGGCCTGCTCGGCCGGCCGGTCAAGCTGGTCTATTACGACGACCAGTCCAACCCCTCGAACATCCCGGGCCTCTACACGAAGCTGCTCGACGTCGACAAGGTCGACATCATCGCCTCGAGCTACGCGACCAACATGGTGGCGCCGGCGATGCCGATCGTGATGCAGCAGGAGCGGACGTTCTTCGGCCTGCTCGGCCTCGCGGTGAACAGCGAGTTCCATTACAAGCGCTACTTCTCGATGGTGCCGACCGGCGGGCCGCGTCCCAAGGAAGCGTTCGCCGAAGGCTTCTTCGAGGTCGCCGCCAAGCAGACGCCGAAGCCGGTGACGGTCGCGCTGTGCGGTGCCGACGCGGAGTTCCCGCGCAACGCCATGGACGGCGCCCGCGCCGTCATGAAACGGCTGGGTCTGAAGGCGGTCTATGACAAGACCTATCCGCCCTCGACCACGGACTACACGCCGATCGTGCGCGCCATCCAGGCGACCAATCCCGACATCTTCCTCGCCTGCTCGTATCCTGCCGACACGGTCGGCCTGATCCGCGCCAGCAACGAAGTGGGCTTCAAGCCCAAGATGTTCGGCGGCGGCATGGTCGGCCTGCAGGCCACGGCCATCAAGACGCAGCTCGGACCCCTCCTGAACGGCATCGTGGTCTACGACTTCTGGCTGCCGTGGGCGGGCTTCGCCAACGACGCCGGCCGCGAGTTCGTGAAAAAGTACCAGGCGAAGGCCGCGGACGCCGGCGTCGACCTGCTGGGCTACTACCTGCCGCCCTTCGCCTATGCCCGCATGGAAGTGATCGAGCAGGCAGTCAAGGGTACCGGCGGCACCAAGGACGACGCGCTCGCCGAGTACTGCCGCAAGAGCACGTTCAAGACCGTGGTCGGCGACATCACCTTCAACGAGGAAGGCGAGTGGTCGTTCGCCCAGGTCATGGCGGTGCAGTTCCAGGGCGTGCAAGGCAACGGCGTGGATCAGTTCAAGGATCCCAAGACCGAAGTCATCCTGTGGCCGGAGAAGTACAAGACCGGCAACATCATCTATCCCTACAAGAGCTGATTTCGGCTCACGGATGAGACAAGACGGGGCGCCTGTGAGGGCGCCCCGTTTTTCTTTGTGCAGGCCACGGCGGACGCCCTCCTCCCCATTCAAATGGGGAGGTGGCAGCGCGCAGCGCTGACCACGGCGCTTTCACAGGCGCCTCGGGGATCAGGAAGCATGGAGCGGTCCCATGACCCCTCCGTCGTCGCATGACGACGACACCTCCCCATTTGAATGGGGAGGAACGCTCGCTATGCCCCGAGATAAAACTCGCGGATCAGTTCGTTGTTGTGCAGCGCCTCGGCGGAATCGCCCTGGAAGGCGATCTTGCCGTGCACGATCACGTAGCCGCGGTCGGCAATGCGGACGGCCTGGGTGAAGTTCTGCTCGGCCATCAGGACTGTCAGGTTGAAGCCTTCCTTGAGCTCCTTGATCTTGTCGATCGTGCGTTGCACCAGCAGCGGCGCCAGGCCGACCGACGGCTCGTCGATCAGCAGGATGCGCGGCGCCGACATCAGGGCGCGGGCGAGCGCCAGCATCTGCTGCTCGCCGCCCGACATCGAGCCGGCGAGCTGCTTCGCCCGTTCCTTGAGCCGCGGGAAGGTCTCGAAGCAGAAATCGAGGTTCTGCTGGATCGCCGCCCGCGCCTTGGGGCGGAAGGCGCCGAGCAGCAGATTCTCGGTCACGGTGAGCTTGGGGAACAACCGGCGGCCCTCGGGCACGAAGGCGATGCCGAGATCGACGATCTCCTCGGTTGAGCGGCCGACCAGCTCGTGGGCCGTCCCGTCGATCATGGCGGTGATCTTGCCGGCCGATGGCCGCACGATGCCCATGATCGACTTCATGAGCGTCGACTTGCCGTTGCCGTTGGTGCCGAGCAGCGCCACGGTTTCGCCCGGCCGGACTTCGAGCGAGACGTCTTCCAGTACGCGGACCGCGGCGTAACCAGCATCGACATGGGAGATGGTGAGGCTACTCGCCAAGGTAGGCCCTCACCACTTCGGGGTCGCGCACGACGTCCTTGGGGCTGCCGTCGGCGATCTTCTTGCCGGCGACCAGCACGGCGAGGCGCTGCGAGACTTCCATCACTGCGCGCATGATGTGCTCGATCATGATCACGGTGACGCCCTGTTCGTTCAGCCGAATCAGCAGCGCGATGATTTCGTCGACCTCGTTGTGGCTGAGGCCCGCCATCACCTCATCGGCGATCAACAGCCTGGGTTCGGCCGCCATGGCGCGCGCCAGCTCGAGCTTGCGCATCTCGATCTACGACCAGTCGCGCGGCAGGCGGACGGCCTTGGCAGCCAGACCGACCTAGTCGAGCATCTCGTGACAGC
>CAYZQZ010000270.1:0-5902 GCA_964480235.1 uncultured Reyranella sp.
TGGCGAGCAGGTCCTTGTAGAAGTCGGACAGGACCGAATTGCGCAGCACCGACTAGCCGAAGAATCCCGGCGAAATCGGTTTCAGATTCTTGTAGCCCTTTTCGCGTATCGTGAAGGGCGTCTCGGCAAAGACGAAGAATTCGTACTCGAAGCCGACCTTGACCTCGTAACCGAGCTTCCTGGCCCGCGCGAGGGTTCGGCGTAGCACACCGCGTGGGCACAACTCCTCGGCCGGGCCGACGAACTCGCACAGGAACATCAGATTGCCGGGCTCGGTCGCGATCTCACGGCAGGTCTCGGGCAGGATGCGCACGTTGGCGTCGGGATAGGCGGTGTGCCATCCGGTATAGGTCACGTTGTCGTAGAGTTGGTCGTTGCTGTCCCAGCCCAGCACGACGTCGCAGAAGCCCATGCCGCCTTCGAGCGCCGACTTGAACTTGTCGATGTGGAGGTATTTGCCGCGCAGGATGCCATCGACGTCGTGAACGCCAACCTTCACATGCGTGAGCTTGCGTTCCTTGACGATCTTCAGCGCGTCCGCCGCCGTCCTGACCTGCCGCGGGTCCATCAGCCCTCCCCCTGCTCGCGGTCGCAGACTAGCTGGCGAGGTACCGCGGAAGCCAGAGGGCAATGTCGGGAAGAACGGCAATCACCATGGTGAACAGGACCATGATGGTCAGGTACGGCAAGGTGACGCGGGCGACATAGCCCAACCCATCCTCGGTCAGACCCTGGATCACAAAAAGGTTGAAGCCGACCGGCGGGGTGATCTGGGCCATCTCGACCACCAGCACCAGGAAGATTCCGAACCAGATCGGGTCGAAACCCGCGGTCTTGATGATCGGCATGACGATGGGCAGCGTCATGACGATCATGCTGAAGCCGTCGAGGAAACAGCCAAGGATCAGGTAGAAGACGATCAGGGCCACGATCAGCATGAAGGGCGACAGGCCGAGACTCTTCACGAATTCCGCGACGGCGGCAGGAATGCCGAGGAAGGCGGCGGCGCTACCGAGGATCGAGGCGCCGAGGACGATCAGCGCAATCATGGCGCAGGTCTGCACCGACCCGATGGCGATCGAGCGCAGCGCGGCCACGGTCAGTCCGCCCTGCAACGACGACACGATCAGCGCCCCCAGCACGCCCACGCCCGCCGCCTCGGAGGGGGTTGCGAGTCCACCATACATCGAGCCCAGCACGCACAGGATCAGGAATACCGCCGGTCCTAGTTCACGCAGGGACGTCACGAATTCGGCCCGCGACGCCACCCGCACCTTGCGTTCGCTCGCCGGCACCAACTCGGGTTTCAGAGTCGTGTGGATCATGATCCAGACCATGAAGCAGCCGGCCAGCAGGAATCCCGGGATGAAGCCCGCGGTGAACAGCTTGGCGATCGAGACGTCGCCCAGCACGCCATAGATGATCATGATGTTCGAGGGTGGGATCAGAAATCCGAGCGTGCCCGCACCGGCCAGAGACCCTACCGCCACATCCTTCGAGTAGCCGCGCTTGACCAGCTCGGTGAGCGATATGCGCCCCACCACCTGCGTGGTCGCGGCCGACGAGCCCGAAATCGCCGCGAAGATCGAGCAGCCGATCACGTTGACATGCAGCAGCCGTCCCGGCAGCAGGCCAGCCCAGGGCGTCAAGCCGCGGAACAGCGACTGCGACAGCTTGGTTCGGAACAGGATCTCGCCCATGACGATGAACAGCGGCAGCGCCAGCAGCTCCTGGGTCGTCAGGATGTTCCAGGCGTACTGTGCCAGCAGCTTGTCGAGCGGAATGTCGCGGAAGATCGCCAGCAGGATCGTGCCGGTAACGGCAAGGGTCCAGCCGATCCACAGGCCGCCCGCCAGAAAGGCGAACAGCACGACGAACATGGTGATGACGATTTCAAGCATGAGACGCGATCTACTCGGCTACAGAGGCCGCCTTCATGCTGAGATCCTCGAGCGGCAGGCCGAGTGCGGCCTGCAGGAACCGGCCGACGAACTGCAGAACGAGCAGGCAGATGCCGAACGTGATCATGGCCTGCGGGATCCAGAGTGGCGTTGCGCTCGAGATCGAGACCTGGTCGCTCACGAAGCTGCGCCAGGTGAAGTTGACCATGGCGAGCGCGAGGAAGCCGGTGAAGCCTATACCGAGCAGCGCCAGCCCCGTCTCGAGCCAACGTCGACGCTCTGGCGTGAGCCTGGCCAACACAAGGGTGACACGGATATGGCCGCCGGCGCGCAGGGTCATTGCAGCGCCGAATGTGAAGGCTGCCGCCATCAGATAGGAGCTGTACTCCCAGGCTACCGGAATGTCGGCCGGTACCCAGGAGAACACGTTCGATAGGGCACGGACGGCGACCTCGGCCAGCATCAGCAGGGTGAGCGCCGCCAAGCACAACGCACCCAGCCAGCCATCGAGCCGGCCGAGGACGTCTATCCCGTCGAGCAGGGCCTTCAGCGCCGGAGGGGCGCCGTCGTTGGCGCCTGCTCGATGCGCACTCACGCGCGCTTCATTTCGACGAGGTAGGACTTGATCGGCTTTTCAGAGGCCGGTACGCGCTTGATGAACTCGGCGATCATCGGTGCGGTCTTCTTGCTAAGATCCGCCATCATCTGTGGCGGCACCTTGACCAGTGTCATGCCGCCCTCGGTCAGACGCTTGGAGCTGTCCTCGTCAGCCTTGAGTGAAGAAGTCCAGAACCCAGGCTCCATCTTCTTGGCGAGATCGACGAGTGCCTTCTGATTCGCCGCGCCCAGCTTCTTCAGCGTGTCGTTGTTGATCGTGACCATCTGGCACGACCAGGCGTGGTTCGTCTGATGGAAGAACTTCAGGAACTCCCAGAACTTCCCGTCGACACCGGAGACGGCCGAGGTCGATACGCCCGCCACCGCACCTGACGACAACGCCGCGATCGTCTCGCCCCAGGGAATCAGCGCCGGCGCCATGCCGATCGCCGAGCACATTTCCTGGGCGTTCTTGTCGGGCACGCGAATCTTGATGGCCTTCAGCGCGTCGAGCGTCTCGCACTTGACCTTGAGGTGCAGGTACTGGGTCGGCCATGGCACCATGTAGAGGATGGTCTGATTGTTCTTGATTGCGATCTTCTCGTACTCGGGCCGGATATGCTTGTGCAGAATCTTCAGCTCGTCGATGTTGTTCGAGATGAAGGGGATGCCCTCGATGCCGAGCATCGGCTCGTCGCCGACCTGCTGGATGTTGAGGATGTCCGCCATCGGCACCAGCCCGTCACGCACCGCGCGCAGCTGCTCAGGCCCCTTGAAGCCGAGCTGACCGCCCGCCTTGACGCTGATCTCGACCGCGCCGCCGGTCGCCTTCTTGGCTTCCTCTGCAAACGCCTTGGCATTGACCGTATGGAAATTGCCGTCCGGCCAAACCGTGGCCAGATCGAGCTTCACCGCCGCCTGCGCACGCACGATCGCCGGTGCCATCACCATCGCACCGGCACCCGTCTTCAAAGCCGTCCTGCGTCCGAATTTCATCGAAGCCCCCATTTGCTTCACAAGCCTCACCCGGTGCGAACCGTAAACCGCCGCGGCACGCGTTGCAATTTGCAGGCCAGCGCGCCTATGGTTCGCCGTGGCGGGAAATACCGAGACGGCACGGTCGCGGACCTACGCGATGCTGCGCTATAACGACTTCAGCCCTGGTGCGCGGCGCTACCGGGCCTTGCATCTTCTCGTACTCGGCGCCGGCCTCGTCGCGGTGGCATTGTCCTCGGTCAACGGATTGCCGCCGATCTTCGACCGGGTCCTGCCGCTGATCGTCCTGGTGGTTTCCGGCATCTTCCTCGCCGAGTACATCGCACGCTTGTGGACGGCGCCGGAGGCCTCGCGCTTCGCGGGAACATCGCCTGCCGCTGCACGCCTGCGCTGGGCCGTAACAGGCACCGGGTTGATCGGGTTGCTCGCAGTCGTTCCCGCCTTCACCGTCACGACCGGAACGATCCAGGCCGACAGCGATGAGGCGGCAGTGTTCTGCATTCTCTGGGTGCTGAAGCTCGGCCTCTACGCACCGGCCATGGGCACGCTCGCCCGGGTCATCTCCAACGAGCGCGCCACCCTTGCCTCGGTGCTGATCGTTTTCATCATCGTTTTGATCGCGGCCGGCACCGCCACGCACATCCTCGAGCGGGAAACGCAGAAGCAGTTGTTCGGAAGCATTCCCGCCGCCTTGTGGTGGGCCGTGGTCACGCTCACGACGACCGGCTACGGCGATGTCGTGCCGCAGACCGTCGGCGGCAAGATGGTGGGCTCGGTGGTCATGGTGAGCGGCATCGTCGTGCTGGCACTCATGACCGGTATTCTCGCCACCGGCTTCGCCGAAGAGGAACGCCGCAGCGAGTATCTCAGGGTCTGGGACCAGGTGACCAAGGTGCCGATGTTCACCGAACTCGGGACCGTCACGGTGTCGGAGATCGTGAGCAAGCTTCGGGTGCGACACTACCCTGCCCATTTTATCGTCGTCCGGCGCGGCGAACCGGGCGGCTCGATGTTCTTCATCTCCGAGGGCGAGGTCGAGGTCCGCCTACCCCACGGCTCCGTGAAATTGTCCCAGGGCGGATTTTTCGGCGAGATGGCCCTGCTCGACCGTCTGCCGCGCAGTGCCACCATCGCCACGACCCAGCCCACCACTTTGCTGGTTCTGTACGCCAGCGACTTCTACGAAGTCGCCTCGCACATACCGTCGCTCGTCGAATCGGTCGAACGCGAGGCACGACGGCGGCGGGCCGAGAACGAGGCCAATCAAAGACGGTCGCCAACCTGATGAATCAAGTCGATCTGCTGGTAGTCGGGTCCGGCGCCGCCGGCTTTTCTGCGGCGCTCAATGCGCATGATTGTGGCCTGAAGGTCCTGATGGTCGAGAAGGAGCCGATGTTCGGCGGCACAACCGCCTATTCGGCGGGAGTGATCTGGATCCCCGGCAATCGCCATGGCCGGGCGCTGGGGATCGCCGACTCCAAAGAAGACGCACTCACCTATCTGAAGCACGAGGCCGGCAATCGTCTCAATCTAGAGCTGGCCAACGCCTTCCTCGACAACTGCAATCCCGCGGTCGACTTCATCGAAAGCCGCACGCATGCCCGCTACGAGACGGTGCCGATCTGGGCCGATTACCACCCGACCAAGCCCGGCGCCGCCCAGGGCGGACGATCGTTGCTGCCATTGCCCTTCGACGGGCGCCGCCTCGGCAAGAGGTTCCGGCAGCTCCGCCCGCCGATCCGCACGATGATGGCGTTTGGCGGCATGATGCTGGGACGCAACGACCTTCCGCACGTCTTCCGCATGACCAAGTCCCTGAAGTCGGCCATGCACGTCGCAGGCATGACGATGCGCTACGGCTGGGATCGGATCGGCCACGACCGCGGCACCCGGCTGACCAACGGCAACGGCCTGATTGCGGCCCTCGCGCTCTCGGCCGAGGAGCGTGGGATCGACCTGTGGCTGGAGAGCCCGGTGGTCGAACTGCTGCAGAACGGCGGCCGCGTAACCGGCGCCGTGGTCGAGCGCAACGGCCGGCGCGAGGAGATCCGTGCAGCCCGGGGTGTCGTGCTGGCCTGCGGCGGTTTTCCTGCCAGTGCAGAGTTGAAGGAGCGCTATTACGGACATGTGCGTTCGGGCCACGCCCATCGCTCGGCGCCGCCGCCCAGCAATCGCGGTGATGGCATCCGGCTTGGACAAAGCGCCGGAGGTGCGATGGCAGAGGATGTCGCCTACGCCGCAGCCTGGGTACCGGTCTCGCTGGTGCCGCAGCCCGACGGATCGACCCTGCCCTTCCCGCACTTCTATGAGCGCGGCAAGCCGGGCTACATCGCCGTCGATCCTGCTGGCCGGCGATTCACCAATGAGTCGGCATCCTATC
Source organism: uncultured Reyranella sp. (assembly GCA_964480235.1). Lineage (GTDB taxonomy): Bacteria > Pseudomonadota > Alphaproteobacteria > Reyranellales > Reyranellaceae > Reyranella. The sequence continues at coordinate 5,875 of CAYZQZ010000270.1, forward strand.
ACGACTTCGTACCCGCGATGGTCGAGGC
>CAYZQZ010000271.1:0-5895 GCA_964480235.1 uncultured Reyranella sp.
ATGTACCGGCATGATCGCCTTCGTGCGTGGCGTGATCGCGGCCGCAAGACGCTCGGGATCGATGTTCGGGCCGGCCGGTGTCGGCTCGACCGGTACGACCCGCGCGCCCACTGCCGTCACCGCAAGCCACGTTGCGATGTAGGTGTTGGACGGCACGATCACTTCATCGCCCGGCCCGATGTCCCAGCCGCGCAGGGCGAGCTCCAGTGCCTCCAGCCCGTTGCCGAGGCCGATGCAGTGCCTCGTGCCGCAGAAAGCGGCGTACTCGGCCTCGAAGGCCTCAACCTCCTTGCCCAGGACGTACCAGCCCGACTCCATGACCCGATGATAGGCCGCGTCGAGTTCGGGCTTGAGCTCGGCGTAGACCGACTTCATGTCGAGAAAGGCGATCACGGGAAGCGCTCCGCGACCTCGCGCTTGAAGACGTCATAGTCGCGCAGGTACTCAGCCTCCTCGTACAGCGAGGAAGCAATGATCATCACCGCGGTCTGGGGTGCGAAGTCGGTAAGCTCGTGCCACACCCAGGGCGCAATGTAGAGCGCCGTGGTCGGGTCGTTCAGGGTCACGGCTTCCTTCACCTTCCCATCATCGAGATGCGCCCGGCAGCTGCCGTTGAGCGCCACGAACAGCAGCTTCGACTCGCGATGGCCGTGCCGGCCGCGCCACTGACCGGGTGCCACGTGATGCAGCCAGAAGATTCGCCGCGGCTGGTAGTCGAGCGCCTTGCCCAGTTCGAGGAAATTCACGCTGCCGCGTACGTCGGACGCGCCGGGCACCGGCACCCAGCGGCAGTCTCGGGAGTTCAGGACGGGAAGGGTCATGCGGGAGGCCGAACCGTTTGGAGCTTGCGCCATTGCATATAGACAACACCGGAAAGCGCCACCAGTCCGCCGGCAATTTGGTAAATGTTGGGCCGGAAGCCGTAGGCCATGGCCCACAGCACGGCGAAGAACGGCACCAGGTTGACCCACAGCGAGGCAATGGCGACGCCGAGCCGCGAGGCGCCGATATTCCAGAAATAGCCGCCCAGGCTGCTGGCAAACACCGCAACGGCCACGAACTGGGTCCAGATCCACGGATCTGAGACCCCGAACGGCGAGCGTGACCAGCCGAACGCAACCAGCACGACCGCCAGCATCGTCATCCAGCCCCAGGCCGAGATCGAGGCGACATACGTGCGCTGGAGCTGGCTGGCGCGATCGAACCAAGCCTGCGCCTTGATGCTGTAGAGCGTCCACATCGCGTTCGACAGCAACACGATAATCTCGCCGCCGCCCAGCGTGACCTCGCCCTTTCCCATCAGGCTGCCGGCAGCAAGGATCGCGCCGCCCAGCAAAGTCAGCATCAACGCGGTGCCGAATCCCGGATCGAAGCGGGCGCCAGTGACCATCCGCACCGTCACTGCCGAGACCAGGGGCCCCGCGACCTGAACCGCTGCGGCGCTGATCGGATTGCTGTACAGGATGCCCAGCGTATAGAAGGCGAAGAAGCTGCCCATCATCAGGCCGAGCAGCGCGAAGCGGCCAGGCGACAGTCCGATGCGCAGCGAGCGAGCGCCCTCGACCAACAGCAGTAACACCCCCAGCACGACGGTCGCGATGGCGGTGCGCAGTGCCGACATCGGAATCAGGTCGTAATGCTCGAGCATGACTTTCGAGACCGGCACGTTGGCGCCCCAACTCGCGCCGACGAAGATCATGGCGGCAAAGGCGCCGAGCAGGCGGCCGCCCTCGCGGGGAGGTCCAGTGACGCTCACCGACCGGCCCTCCGGATCTGCCGGAGCTGTAACTGTGCGATGCCGCCCAGCACGAGGGCACCGCCGCTGAGCTGCAGCCAGCTCGGCTCGCTGCCCATCAGGGCCGCGACGCCTATCGCGAACACCGGCGCGGAGTTTGAGAACAGCGACGCAACCGGGACGCCGACCAGCGAGACTCCGACATTCCACAGGATCACGGCCACAGCGACGCCGAGTACGCCGATCCAGGCGATCATGCCCCATTCCACCGTCGTGGGGCTCCTCGTCGGCCAGTCGATCCCGCCCAGGAGGGCGATCACGCCGCAGACCAGCCCGAGCAGGACGGCGGCAACGCTCGAGGTCAGGGCCGAGAGCGGCACCTGGCCACGGTCGCTCAGCCATTGCTGGGCGCGGATCGAGTACCAGCTCCAGCACAGCTGGGCGATCACCAGCAGCGGCTCGCCACCCTCGAGGCCGAATTTGCGCGCGCCCTTATGCGGAGCGCCCAGCACGACCAACACGCCACCAGTCACCACGAGGACGAGCGTGAGCGCAAAACCCTGCGGTGTGCCGGTGCCGAGCAGGAGGCGCGACAGGACGGTCGCCCAGATCGGGCCGCACATCAGCACAATCGCCGACGTGGCCGGATGCGCGTGGGCTACGCCGAAAGTGTAGAGGACGGAAAAGACCGTCATGGCGCTGCCGAGCTTCAGCATACGATCCCAGCGCAGCGGCTTCGGGGTGGCTTTCGGCGCGGTGCTCAGCCAGACCGCGAGCCACAGGACCGGCAGGCCGAGAATGTAGCGCATCCAGGACAACAGCCACTTGTCGTAGTGTTGCGCGAGCGCCGACAGGATCGGGATCATCGAGCCCCAGATCAGGGCGGCGAGCAGAAGCACCAGAGTGGCGCGCTTGAGGGCGCCGGCGGTGGGCGTCACTTTGTTCAGCGATCAGGGTGGCGGCGCACCGCCTCGTAGCCGACCCGGCAGTCGACATAGACGTCGGGCTTCTCGGTCGAGACACGCGCCTCGACGACACCGGGCTGGGCGAGGCAGAGATCGAGGATTGCCTCAACCAGCGTCTCCTGCAGATTGAAGTGCCTCGACCGAGCGAGCGCCACGATGCCATCATGCACCGTGTCGTAGTTCAGCACGTTTGCGATGCGATCGTTGTGCGCCCTGTCTGCCGGCGCCAGACGAAGCTCGACATTGACCACCACGGTCTGCGGTCCCTGCTTCTCGAAATCGTGGATGCCTATCGAGACTGGCAGCCGGAAGTCGCGGATGAAGATTCGGCGCTGGGAATCGGCAGCCATGTCTATTTCTTCTTCTTTTCGGTCTTGTCGAAGGCGATGTCGCGCGGCCGACCCGTCAGATGCTCGCCGCTGTCGACGATCAGGGTATCGCCGGTGAAGGTCGGCGTCGCCACGATGAAACGCAGGGCGCGCACGAGATCTTCTGTGGTCACGCCGACGCCGAGCGGGTTCTTCGCATGCTGCTCGGCGAAGCGCGCATCGGTTTGGCTGCCGCTGCGCAGGGTAAGGCCCGGGGCAATTCCGGCGACCCGCAGGCGCGGTGCAAAGGCCTGCGCCAGGAGCTTGGTCAGGCCCTGCAGGCCGACCTTGGAGAGCGTGTAAGTCAGGAAATCCGGGTTGAGGTTGAACAGCTTCTGGTCGAGCAGATTGACGATCAGCCCGGTCTCGCCCGCCGGCAGCTGCCGGGCCAGCGCCTGCGATAACAGCATCGGTGCGCGCAGATTGACCGCCATGTGCTGGTCGAACAGATCGGGCGTCGCGGTTGGCGCGCGGTCGAGCTTGAACAGCGAGGCGTTGTTGACCAGACAGGTCAGCGTCACGCCCGCCGCCCTGCAGCGGCCGATCAGGCCTTCGGCCTGCTTCGCGGAAGAAAGATCGGCGCGCACCGCCTTGGCCCCACCGCCAGAACGCACGATGTCGGCGACCGTCTCGCGCGCTTCCCTCGCAGATGCATGATGGTGCACGAACACGAACCATCCATCCTCGGCCAGCGCCCGGGCGATCGCCCGGCCGATGCGGGTGCCCGCGCCGGTGACGAGAGCGCCTTTCATCGGGCCGCGGGCCCCCAGTCCCACTCATGAGCGGAACTGGCCCTCCGCGGTCCACATGAGGATGACCGTCTTGCTGCTCGGTTCACGCCGGTCTAGTAGCATGCACCCATGGAATCCGTCGATTGCGTCGTCGCCGGCGCCGGTGTGGTGGGCTTGGCCATCGCCCGTGCGCTTGCCCTTGCCGGCCGTGAGGTCATCGTGGTCGAGGCCGCCGAGGGAATTGGCACGGGCACCAGTTCGCGCAATTCCGAGGTCATCCACGCTGGAATCTACTATCCCAAGGGCAGCCTGATGGCGCGTGCCTGTGTCGAGGGCCGCCGCAAGCTCTACGACTACTGCAAGGAGCACGACGTGCCGCACCGCAATTGCGGCAAACTGATCGTCGCCACCAACGCGCAGGAAGACGCGATGCTAGCCTCGATCCAAGGCCGCGCCGAAGCCAACGGCGTCGAAGGCATGCGCGTGCTGACGGCCGCGGAGGCCAAGGCGCTGGAACCGAACCTGCAGTGCACCAGTGCGCTGTTCTCGCAATCGACCGGCATCATCGACAGCCACACCTACATGCTGGCACTCCAGGGCGACGCAGAGGCCAACGGTGCGATGCTGGCCTTCAACAGTCCGCTTGAGAGGGGCAGCGTCACCGACGACGGCATCGAGATCGAGGTCGGCGGCGCCGAGCCGATGAAGCTCCGAACCCGCCTACTGGTGAACTCAGCCGGGCTGTACGCGCCCGGCTTGGCGCGAACCCTCGCAGGCATGCCGGAGGACAAGGTGCCAACCGCCTACTTCGCGAAGGGCAACTATTTTACCCTGAGCGGCCGCTCGCCGTTCTCGCGGCTGATCTATCCTGTGCCGGTGCCCGGGGGCCTCGGCGTGCACATCACCGTCGATATGGGCGGCCAGGCGAAATTCGGGCCCGACGTCGAATGGATCCATCCGAGCGGCCCAGACGCGATCGACTACACGGTCGATCCACACCGCGCCGACAAGTTCTATGCCGCCGTGCGCAAGTACTGGCCGGCGCTGAAGGACGGCGCATTGCAGCCGGGCTATTCCGGCATCCGCCCCAAGACCGTGCCGCAGGGCGCGCCGGCACAGGATTTCGTCATCCAGGGCCCGCGCGAGCACGGCGTGCCAGGGCTGATCCACCTGTTCGGCATCGAATCGCCCGGCCTGACCGCCTCGCTGTCGCTTGCCGAACATGTCCAGACCGTCGCCGGCAACGCCTGAAGTCACTGAGGGCCACATCCAAGCGGACGGTAGTTGCGTAATAAAGACCGTGCCCCCGGTCCGCCCCATCGCCCTCGGCCGCCGCGGCCTTCTCGGCCTGGCGACCTTGCTGACCGGTTGCTCGCCCGCAGCCCTGCTCAACACTACCGTGCCACGCAAGGGCTTCAGCCTGCAGGCCGACATTCTTTACGGCCCCGACTCGCGCCAGAAACTCGACCTCTATCTGCCGGAAGCGCCGCGCACCGACGGCAAGAGCGCACTGTTCTTCTATGGCGGCTCATGGGACAGCGGACAGAAGAGCGACTACCTCTTCGTCGGTCAGGCCCTGGCGGCGCGCGGCGTGACGACGGCGATCGCCGACTATCGAATCTACCCCGAAGTGCGCTTCCCGGCCTTTGTCGAGGACGGCGCGCTCGCGACACGCTGGGCCGCCGATAAACTCGGCACGGAACGGCTGTTCGTGATGGGGCATTCGGCGGGCGCCGAAATCGCCTCATTGCTGGCCGCCAACACGCCCTATCTCGCAAAGGCGGGCGTCGATCGCCTGAAGCTGCGCGGCTTCATCGGCCTATCGGGTCCCTACGATTTCCTGCCGCTGAAGTCGCGCCGCCTGATCGAGATCTTCGGCAGTGCCAACCGTCCCGAGATCCAGGCGATCGGCTTCGCCGTGGCACCGCTGCCGCCGGCCCTGCTGATCCATGGCACGGCTGACACGGTCGTCAATGCGCGCAACAGCGAGCAGCTTGCAGCCGCCTGGCGCCGCGCCGGTGCGGCCGTCGAACTGAAGCTCTACACCGAGGTCGACCATGTCGACGTGATCGGATCCTTCGCAGATCTGCTGGCCC
>CAYZQZ010000272.1:0-5858 GCA_964480235.1 uncultured Reyranella sp.
CTCGCGCTGGCCGCCTTCCAGCGCATCCGCGACACCGCCAAGAACAACCTGGCCGGCGCCGTGAACGCCTACGTCATGCAGGACGAGGCGCGTCACGTCACGTTCGGCCGCATGGCGCTGCGCGAGTACTACCCGCATATCAGCGACGCCGAGCGCGCCGAGCGCGAGGAGTTCGTGGTCGAGGCGCTGTACTTCATGCGCGACCGCTTCAACCAGGGCGAAGTCTGGATGCGCTCGGGCCTGCCGGTCGACAAGCTCATGGAATACGCCCACAACTCCGGCGCCATGCAGGCGTTCCGCACGCGTCTCTTTACCCGCATCGTGCCGATCCTCAAGGAGATCGGCCTGTTCGGACCGAAGGTGCAGAAGGCGCTGGGCGACATGGGCGTGATGGAATACGCCAACATCGACGTCGAGAAGTTGCTCGGCAACGATCTCAAGGTCGCCGAGGATTTCGACGCCAAGAAGTTCGTGAAGTCGCAGCTCGCTGCCGAGTAACGCGACCGATCCGACGATGTCGCAAAAGGGGCGCCGACGGCGCCCCTTTCTTTTGCGCTCTCGCCATGCCGCCGTGTCTTGGTCATGCTGCGGCCGGCGGGAGGCGCGCGACAGGATATGGACTACACATTTACGACCGAGCAGGAGGAACTGCGGCGCACCGTCCGCAGGTTCGCCGAGACCGAGTTGGCGCCGCTGGTGCGCGAGGCGGAGGAGCGGGAGAGCTTTCCGCGGCAACTGTTCAGGCGGTTCGGCGAGCTCGGCCTGATCGGCGTACGCTATCCCGCGTCGGACGGCGGCGCCGGTTTCGACAAGATCTCCGACTGCATCGTGCGCGAGGAGATGTCGCGGGTGTGCCAGTCCTTCTCTTCGTCATGGTCGGCACACAGCCATCTCGGCATCTGGCCGATCTGGCGCGCCGGAACCGACGAACAGAAGAAGCGCTTCTTCCAGCCTGCACTCGCCGGCGAGAAGGTCGCAGGCTTCGCGCTCTCAGAACCGGACGGTGGCTCGGACATCCGTGCCCTGCGCACGCGTGCCGAAAAGGTCCCGGGCGGCTGGAAGCTCAACGGCTCCAAGCTCTACATCACCAACGCGCCGATCGCGGATTTCCTGACCCTCGCGGCCCGCACCGCGCCCGAACTGGCGCCGGGCGCCATCAGCCTGTTCCTGGTCGAGCTGCCGAACCCGGGCATCGCGGTCACGTCGCTCAAGAAGGAGGGAATCCGCGCTTCCGACACGGGCCTGGTTCACATCAGCGATGCCTTCATTCCGGACGATTGCCTGCTCGGCGGGCGGACCGGTACCTATCCGGTCATCCTCGACAGCCTGTCGGAGAACCGGGTCGGCGTGGCCGCCAATGCGCTCGGCATGGCGCAGGCGGCGCTCGAAGCCGCACTCGACTACGCCAAGGTGCGGAAGGTCCGTGGCAAGACGATCGGCCAGTATCAGGCGATCGCGCACAAGCTCGCCGACATGGCCGCCGACATCGAGGCGGCACGCTGGCTGGTCTACTACGGCGCCTGGCGAGTCGATCAGGGGACGCTGGACGCGGCGACGGCAGCCAAGGTCAAGCTGGTGGCGTCGGAATGCGCCGTGCGCGCCTCAGAAGCGGCGATCCGCATTCATGGCGGCGCCGGCATCATGCGCGAGTACCCCGTGGGACGAATCCACCGGGATTCGCTCGTCTATGTGATCGGCGAGGGCACGTCAGAGATCCAGCGCAACCTGATCGCGCGGGGCCTCGGCCTCTAGATCGGCCGGCGCGAGCTCACTGGCAACTTTCCACCCTGGGCGGGGCGTCGAGCACGGCGGCGACCCTGGTGATGTCGAGGCAGCGCGCGCCGATCCAGGCCTTGCCCTGAACGAACAAGGCGAAGCGGGAGAAGGTTGCGGCCTGCTCCGGCGGAGTCGGCCGCGCGCGGGCGAGCAGCCAATAGAGGGCGTAGAGATTGCCGGTGGCAAAATCGGCTGCGGCGACATCGAGATCCTTGTTCCAGAGCGCGGCGTTCCTGGCCGCGGCACCGGTCGGGTCGGCGAGTTTGGCCAGCCACTCGTGGGCGGCACTGGCCAGCTCGTAGGGGCCGCCTTGTTCGGTGCGCAGGTTCTTCACCCGCTGCGCCATCTCGACATGGGACTTGCCCTCGATCGTGCTGCCGGCACAACCCGATTCCCGGCACAGCGCGGTGAAGGTCAGGTACTCGGCGAGGATGATCTCGACATTGCCGTTGTTGTGCTGGCGCCAGGTGCGCGCGAGGCTCCAGCCTTGCCGCAATTCGCCAGCCCACGGCTTGTCGGCGCGCGGCGTGTCCTTTTCGAGTTCGCCGATCACCGCCTGCGCGGCGGCTTCCCACTCGGCGGGAATCTGCGCCGCCGCGGGCAGCGCCGTCATAAGCAGGAGCATGAACGCCACGAGTGCCCGCATGGTTCCCCTCAGTACCGTCGCGCGCGTTTGCGGTCTGCGCTTTCGTATTGCACCAGATCGTCGGCCCTCATCTCGGTCGCGTCGCGCGGCATCAGCGCGCGCGCCTGGGCCGGGGTGAGAATCCTGAAGTGCGGCACGTCGCAGAGCGCGGCGCCCACTTCCCAGCAGTCCTCCGGGTTGGTCACCCACATGTCGGTTGGGAAACGCCGCAGGTCGACCGGCCGTGAATAGCTGCGCAGGCTCTTGCGCTGGCGGTTGGTGTATTCGTGGAAGTACGACATCGCGAGCTCGCGCGGGCTGCGATAGACCGGGTCGCGCCAACGCAGCCAGACGTGGTTGCTCTTCGAGATGGCGCCCCAGCAGCCGCCGCGCCTGAACACGGCGATCACATGGTCGGAGTCCTTGTTGGCGGTGAGATCGAGCAACAGGGGCGGGTCGCCGTTCAGCCACAGCGCGCAGGCGGCGACGAACGCCGCCTCGATGCAGTGCGCCTTGCGATGCTCCAGGACGCCGCGGACCGACCGCAGCGTGTCGCCCTCTTCCTCGAAGTTGGCGTGCAGCCCGACGATGAATTCCTGGATCTTCTGGGGGGTGCGCAAGGACCGCAGGATGCGGCCTTCCTCGGCGGTCAGGCCAAGGTCGGCAGGCTTTGGACGGTCCTTGTTGGGCATTTTCCTCGGGGGATGGGTGGTGGAGCTGAGGGGGATCGAACCCCTGACCTCCTCATTGCGAACGAGGCGCTCTCCCAGCTGAGCTACAGCCCCTTTCCCCGGAGAAGGCGCGGATAATGGTTGGCGGGCGGCCTGTCAAGCAACGCCGCCTATGTTAGCGTCTCGCACCGGGTTCCGAAGGAGAATTTCGACAGTGTCCAACGGCAAGAAGAAGGTCCAGACAGATACCGCCCCGCAGGCGCTGGGGCCCTATTCGCAGGCCATTGTGGCCGGCGGCATGGTCTATTGCGCCGGCCAGATCCCGCTCGACCCCAAGTCCGGCAATATCGTGCCCGGCGGTGTCGCCGAACAGACCAAGCAGGTCCTGGCCAATTTGCGGGCAGTCCTGAAGGCCGCAGGCTCCGACCTCGACAAGGCCGTCAAGACCACGGTGTTCCTGAAGAACATGAACGACTTCGGTGCCATGAACGAGGTTTACGGCAAGCCGGAATATTTCGGCCCCAATCCTCCCGCACGCTCCACCGTCGAGGTCGCGCGTTTGCCGCGTGACGTGCTGGTGGAGATAGAACTTGTGGCAATGGCTTCATGACTGGATCGGGAACTGGGCGGTGATGAACGGATCGATCGTGAGCTGGCTGCTCGGTCTCGGATCTCTGGTCCTCGTCGCGGCGCTGATCGTTCATTTCCTGTTTGCGCTGCTGTTGATCGTGCCGACCTGGCGCATCTGCAGCCGCGCCGGCTTCTCCGGCGCGCTTTCGTTGTTCCACCTCGTGCCGGTGATCGGGTCGTTCATCGTCATGGCGATCCTGGCCTTCAGCACGTGGCCGGCTGGTGAGGCATCCGCCGGTGGGGCGGTTCGGAGGCAAGGCTGATGGGCGCGGAGATCGCCGCACTCGGCGGCCTGTTCGGGATCACCAGCGCGCTGGCGTTGGTCGGCACCCTGTTCGCCGCCTGGATGGCCTGGCGCATCGTCGAGAAGGCGGGGCTTCCGGGATGGGTCGGCCTGGGCGCCGTGCTGATCACGCTCACCGGCATCGGCTCGATCGTGCCGCTGATCCTGCTCTGGGTCTTCGCCTTCATGCGCTGGCCGAGGGATGCGGGTACCCCGATGGTGACGTACACCGCGGCCGCGCCGAATGCCCAGCTCGCGCCGCCGCGTCCGGCCCTGCCGGCGGCCGCGCCGTCCCTGCTGCGTGGCTGGACGCTCTCGGGCTCGGGGCACACGCTTTCTTTCAACGCCACCTCGAGCGCCTGGACGGTGACCAGCGGCCCGGTCGAGCGGCCAGGCGATCTCAGCCTGCCCGATGCCTCGGTCGGCCGCCCGCATGCGCGGCTGCTGGTGGCGGGCGAGCGGGTCGGGCTTGAGGATCTCGGCACTCCGGGAGGCACGCTGATCGACGGGGCGCGGCTCCTGCCCGAGCACGGTCCGCGCGACATCACGGCGGCGCGGATCATCCGCTTCGGCGGGCTCGATCTGACGCTCGGCCGGCCGTGACCGGAGCCGCCATGATAGGGTCTTGTGATCGGCAAGGACTGCCGAGTAGGGTGCGCGCTACCGGCCGCCGGCCGGTGTGGAAAGGATATTCGGGTCGATGATCTCGCTGGCGATTCTGGTCGACAAGGTGATCGACATCTACACCTGGATCGTGATCGCAAGCGCGATCATGAGCTGGCTGGTGGCGTTCGGCGTGGTCAATACGCGCAACCAGTTCATCGGCTACGTCGTGGACTTCCTCTACAAGGTCACCGAGCCGGTGCTGCGACCGATACGTCGCGTGCTGCCGAACCTTGGCGGCGTCGATATCTCGCCGGTGATCCTGCTGCTCGGCCTGTTCTTCCTGCGCAGCCTGCTTGCGGAATACGTCTTCGCCAGCCTGTTGCGTTGAACCTGCCGCCCTTTCTGCGCCGCACGAACCAAGGCGTCACGATCGAGCTACGCGTTCAGCCGCGCGCCCGCAAAACCATGCTCGAACTTTCCGATACCACATTGAAGGCTGCGGTGACTGCGCCGCCCGAGGATGGCAAGGCCAACGACGCCGTGATCGACCTGCTGGCCGACCAGTGGCGCGTGCCGAAATCGTCGATGTCCGTGCTGAAGGGCGCTGCGTCGCGCAACAAGACGGTGGTGCTGGCCGGCGATCCGGCCCGGTTGACCGAGCGGATCTGCGAATGGGTGAGGGGGCATGGCTGAGGCGAAGCTGATCGACGGCAAGGCGTTCGCCGCGGGACTGCGGACACGGGTGGCGATGGGAGTGGCCGAGTTGGCCGCCAGGGGCGGCGCCAAGCCCGGACTCGCCACGGTGCTGGTCGGCGCCGATCCCGCGAGCGAGGTCTATGTCCGCAGCAAGGGCAGGACGGCCTCCGAACTCGGGATGGCGAGCTTCGATCATCGCCTGCCGGCTGAAACGACGGAGGCCGAGCTGCTGTCGCTGGTCTCGAAGCTCAATGCCGATCCCGCCATCAACGGCATCCTGGTGCAGCTGCCGCTGCCGAAGCATATCGACACACCGAAGATCCTGCTGGCGATCGATCCCAACAAGGATGTCGATGGCTTTCATCCCGTCAATGTCGGGCGGCTGGGTTCCATCGCGGCGGGCGCGCCGCTCGATTTTCCGGTGCCGTGTACGCCGCTCGGCTGCTCGATGCTTCTGGCCGACGCCTTGGGATCGTTGGCCGGCCGTCGAGCGGTGATCGTCGGCCGCTCCAACCTGGTCGGCCGCCCGGTGGCGCAGTTGCTGCTGCGGATGGATTGCACCGTGACCATC
>CAYZQZ010000273.1:0-5849 GCA_964480235.1 uncultured Reyranella sp.
TGCATGCCCCGATCATGTACGCCAAATGAAAAAGCGGCGGAAGCCGAAGCTCCGCCGCCTTTAGTCGCCCGAGGGTGCGTCCCGGTCGCTAAAGCTCGATCAGCCCTGGCGCGCCTTGTAGCGCGGGTTGGTCTTGTTGATGATGTAGACGCGACCCTTGCGGCGCACGATGCGGCAGTCCTTGTGGCGCGTCTTCACGGATTTGAGCGAGTGACGGATCTTCATGGTTCTTACTCAACAAAAAGCCCCGGCCGCGCCGGGGTGAATTTCGAAAGCGGGCGGAAAATACGGACCGGGGGGCTCCCCGTCAACCCCGTTGTCAGGCGAAATTGTCCAATAATTCTAGGCCCTTAAGGGGCATCAGCCTAGAGTTCGGGACAATTCCCCGGAGGCTCCATGTCCAGACTGACCCTCGCCCAGGCCAATACCATCGTCACCGTGGCGCTGAAAAAGGCGCGAGAGATGAAGACCAAGCCCCTCACCGTCGTCGTGCTCGACGATGCAGGGCACGTGAAAGCCCTGCAGCGCGAGGACGGCGCCAACATGTTCCGTAACGACATCGCCATCGGAAAGGCCTTCGCCTCGATCGGCATGGGTGCCGCGAGCCGCACTCTCCTGCAGCGCGCCAAGGACAATCCGCAGTTCTATGGAGCCCTCGCTGCAGTCGGCCAAGGCAAGTTCGTGCCGCAGACCGGCGCGGTCCTGATCAAGGACAAGGACGGCACCGTGCTGGGCGCCGCCGGCGGCTCGGGCGGCACCGGCGACGAGGACGAAGCCGTTTGCATAGCGGGCATCGAGGCGGCGGGGTTGGCCTGGGGCTGAGCCCTCCACTATTGTCCGCCGCCACCTGGGGAAATGAATGTTCGAACCTGCTGAGCGTCTCAAAAACGTGAAAGTGTCCGCGTCGTCAGCGATGACGCGCAAGGTGCGCGAGTTGCGCGCGCAGGGCGTGAAGATCGTGGGCCTGTCGTCAGGCGAGCCCGACTTCATGTCGCCGCGCCACGCGATCGAGGCGGGCTACAAAGCCGCCCTCGCCGGCGACACCAAGTATCCGCCGCAGGACGGCACCAGGGCATTGAAGGAGGCCGTGCAGCGCAAATTCAAGCGCGAGAACAACCTCGACTACGCGCTGGACGAGATCATGGTCTCCAACGGCAGCAAGCAGATCATGTTCGGTGCGACCATGGCGTCGGTGAACCCGGGCGACGAGGTGATCGTGCCCTCGCCCGGCTGGATCAGCTACGCCGACCAGATCAAGCTGTGCGGCGGCGTGCCGGTTCATGTCTCGTGCCCGGAGAACAACCACTTCAAGCTGCGCCCCGAAGATCTCGAGGCGGCGATCACGCCCCGCACCAAATGGGTGGTGCTGAACTTCCCCAATAATCCGACCGGCGCGGTGTGCACGCGCGCCGAACTGAAGGAGCTCACTGAAGTGCTGCTGAAGCACCCCAAGGTGCTGGTGATGTCTGACGAGATTTACGAGCACCTCGTCTATGATGGCGCCAAGACGCACTCGATCGCCGAAGTCGAACCGCGGCTGAAGGAGCGCACGTTGACCGTGAACGGGGCCTCCAAGGCCTATGCCATGACCGGCTGGCGCGTGGGCTACGCCGGTGGACCGAAGGCAATGATCGCTGCGATGATGAACATGCAGGGCCAGGCAACGGCCGGCGTCTCGACAGTCGGCCAGGCCGCGGTGGCCGCGGCACTCGACGGCCCACAAGACATCATCGCAAGCCACGTCGCCGACTATCAGAACCGGCGCAACCTCGTCGTCGACTGGATGAACGAGTGCAAGGGCATCAAGTGCCACAAGCCGGAAGGCGCATTCTACGTGTTTCCCAATGTCGCGGGCTGCCTCGGCAAGACCACGCCCAAGGGCAAGAAGCTCGAGACCGACACGGACTTCGTGACGGCGCTCCTGGAAGAGCGCCATGTCGCCACGGTGCAGGGCGCGGCCTACGGCATGAGCCCCTACTTCCGCATTTCCTACGCCACCGACCTCGACAGCATTCGCGAGGGGTGCAAGCGCATCAAGGAGTTCTGCGCGGACCTGAAGTGAGGCCCTACCAAGTGCTCGGGATGACGGCCCCGCGCCGTCACTCCTCCGGCTCCGTCGAGAACATCAGCGGGTAGCCTTTCTGGCGGCCCATGTCGGTAGCTTCCTTGGCTTTGCTCTCGGCGACGTCGCGCGTGAAGGTCGCCACGACACAGACGCCCTTCTGGTGGGCGGTCATCATGATCCGGTAGGCCTGATCCTCGGTGGTACGAAACACCGCCTTCAGCACGTGGACCACGAACTCGCGCGGCGTGAAATCGTCATTGAGCAGCACGACCTTGTACATGCGCGGCTGCTCGACCTTGGGCTTGGCGATCGTATCGGGCTTCAGGACGTCGATATCACTCATCGCATCCTCCTCACGACGCAACGCACTTCAGCATCACAGGCGCGTCAGTATGGCTCCTTCAGGAAGCGGTCGACCAGCCGGTCGGCCCGGCTGCGGTCGGTGAAGGTCAGATGCCGCGCCAAGTTGCGCGGCGAGGACGCAAGATAGAAACGTTCATACTGCTCGTTGCGGCTGGCAAGGGCCGACCCCGCGAAATCCCATGCCAGACGGAAAATGCGGATGCGTTCCTCGGCCACCTGCCCCTTGGCGCCGGGCAGATACTTGTCGATCAGCGGCCGCAGGTCCTTGTCGGCAAGTTCGGCGGCCATCGGCGCGGCCAGCAGATTGTGCGATCCGATCAGGCGCAGGATCTCGTTGGCCCGCGGCATCCAGAGCGGCAGAAACGACCGCAGTGCATGCAGCGGCGACGACGCCCCGGTCCAGATCCCGCCCGGCCATTCCCGCGCTTCGGCTTCGGCCGCGACGATCGCCGAGCGCGTGAACTCGGCGTAGCCCCAAAGCTCGCCGATCATGCGCATTGTCTCGGGATCGGCGGCGTTGATGGAAGCGGCCATGCGCAGCGCCAAACCCCAGGCGAAATCGAGCTTCACCGAGGCGCGAATCATCGTCTGCTGCTGGATATTCGCAGGCCAGTTGGTGGTCATCACCGAGTTGTAGACCCTCAGATTGCAGTCGATGAACAGCCGCTCGCGCGGCACCTCGACATCGTCGAAGATCACGAACGCGTCCTGTTCGTCGAACCGGCTACTCAACGGATGGTCGAAGCGGTTGGCCGAAGTCGAGACGCTGTCGCGGCAGAGGAACTTCAGGCCCGGCGTGCTCATCGGGATGCAGAACGACAGGGCGTAGAGATCCGAGCCCTGCGGTAGCGGCGCCGCGGGATAGACCGCAATCTCGTCGGCAAAGGGCGCCAGTGTGGCCAGCACCCGCGCGCCGCGCACGACGATGCCGTTCGACGTGTCGCCGACCTTTCGCAGCGCATGCTCGTTACCGGCCACTGGGGCGTCGCCGGTCGCCTTGTCGACAGTCGGCTGCACGATCGTGTGGGTAAGCGAGATATCTTTCCGGCGCAGGAACTTCTGGTAGGCGACCAGCCGCTCGTAGCCCGCCTCGTTGCCGTTGCCGCCCCACTCGACCGGACTTCCTGCGAAGCCCGCGTAGGTGACGTTCATGTAGTCGGGCGTGCGGCCCATCAGGCCGACCGAATCCTCCGCAACCGCACGCAGCGCCTTGTGGCGGCGCTGCAGGTCGGCGCGGCTGCGTGGCGGCACATGGCTGACCGCGATCGGCTCCCCGGTCTCCGGGTCCGGCATCAGGCAGATGTCCGCCTGCTTGTGCTGCAGATCGAACACCTCTGCCAGCGCGTGGGCCGCGCCGCGCAGCTTGGGGTGGTCGACGACGTCGCTCACGCGCTCGCCGTCGACCCAGATTTCACGCGGGCCCCGGAGCCCCTTCAGGAACTGTTCGCCTGTGCGCGCCGGCATGGTGCCCGCCCCTCAATCAACCGACCGGCATGGTCTCGGCGAGCGGCGCCAGCTTCACGACCTTCTCGTACCAGACCGTCAGCTTGGGATGGCCCGGCCGCCACGGCTCGTTGGCATAGCGGAAATCGAGATAGCCCAGCGCGCAGCCGATCGTGATCTCGCCGATCGTGTCGAGATTGCCGAGCGAATCCGCCTGCTTCTCGAACTCGTCGAGCGCTCGGGTGACCTTGCCCTGCTGCAGCGCGATGTAGCCCTTGCGGCCCTCGTCCTGCGGCAGGGTGAGCTCGCGGCGGCGCGGCTGGGTGGCGTCGAGGATACCGTCGGCCAACGCTTCTTGCGTGAGCGCCTTCCAGCGTGCCGCGCCGGCGGCCGGGATGAGCTTGGGGGCCGAACCGATCGAATCCAGGTACTCGCAGATCACCGGACTGTCGAAGATCGACATGCCGTCGTCAGTGATCAGAGTCGGCACCTTGGAGAGCGCGTTGTACTGCAGCAGCACCGGATCGGTGGTGCCGATCTTGAGCCGCTCGATCTGCTTGTCGATGCCGCGCTTGATCGCGCAGGCATTGACCTTGCGCACGTACGGACTGGCGGCGGAATAAGCGAGCTTCATGGCGTTTCCCCTGAACTTTGGTGTCTGCCGATGAATAGCGCGTCACCGGCATCCGACCAAGGGTTACGAAAGGTTGCGCCTCCGGTTACGCCGCAATTCCGTCGCTACGCGCCGACGTGCCGATCGAGCCAGGGCTGCACCGAATGGCGCCACCCGTCCGTACCGGACGCGGTGAGCAGCATCCGCTTCTGGGTCCGACTCGCGATGATGAAGCGCGGGGTGTAGAGCGAGCGCACACCATCGGATTCCTCGGACTCGAGGAACAGGTCGAGCACCCACCGATACTCCTCCGGCCACTCCGAACGGCGCGTCAGCGAGCGTGCGCTGCGCACTTCGACGCGCACATATTCGACCTTCTTGAATTGCCCGGTCTGCCGCCAGACCGGCTCCACCTGGCTACGCCAGCGCAGACAGGGCCCTCAACTTGTATGATGCGCGTTGACGAGCACCGGGCCTTCTTTGGCCGCCGCACTTTCTGTGCTTACCAACGCACCGGCCACTCCAAGGATGACCCGACGCCTCGTGCTCATGCTCTTCCTCCCATTGCCGTGTACGAGCTGACATCCGTCACATAGCCCGCCGCCTTGTCGGAGGCGAGCGCCGCGCGATCACGCTGTTTGGGGTCGCCATGACCGCCGCCTCCCGGTGTGCCGAGCGAAACCGTGTCGCCCTTCTTCAGCACATATTGCTTCTTGGGATCGGTCTTCTCCCCGTTGATGCGGAGTTCGCCCGGCGCCCCATCCTTGCCACCCTCGATGCCGAAGGCCGGGAAGATCGTGCGCTCGGCGAGGAACGACACTGCAATCGGCGTCTCGCTCCGGCTTTCGATCAGGATCTCCTGACCCAGCCCGCCGCGCTGCTTGCCCGCACCTCCGCTGTCAGGACGAAGCTTCTTGTGGTGGAAGCGCAGCGGCGCGATGTGCTCGCTGATCTCGATCGAGGTCGAACTGACGTTGGATGGCCACGACAGGCAGGTGATGCCGTCACGCTGCGTGTTGCCGCCCATGCCGCCGTTGTAGAAGAACATGTTGGCGTAGGGCTTGGCGTTCCCCTTGCCGTCGTCGCGCACCCCGGACTGGTTCATGCCCCACATCGGGCTGCCGCACGCCGCCATCACCCGCTCGGGCACGATCTGGCCCAGGCAGCCGAACACCAGCATCGGCACATAGTGGCCGATCAGCATGCGCGAGCCGCCCGGCGCGGGAAACACGGGATTGACGATGCAGCCCGGCGGTGCCTTCAGCGTCATCGGCCGCCACGCGCCTTCGTTGTTGGGCAGGTTGGGGCTGGTGCAGACCTTCACCCCGTACATCGCCATCGCGTTGGTGTAGCAAAGCGCGCAAT
>CAYZQZ010000274.1:0-5847 GCA_964480235.1 uncultured Reyranella sp.
GGCGCCTACGCGCTGGTCACCGCCTGGCGGCCGCTGTCGGCGCGCGCCGACCGCAGCCCGACCCGAGCCATCGGCACGGTCTGGCTTGCCCTGGACCCGGCGCAGCGCACGCTCGCCGTGCAGCTGGCAGCACCTGAAAAAGTGACGCCGCGCCAGAAGATCGAGGTGCCGATCCGGGTTGCCGGCGCCACCGGACCCGAAGCGTTCGTCACGCTTGCCGCGGTCGACGAGGGCATCCTGCAGCTCACCAAGTACAAGACACCGCAGCCGGCCGATTTCTACTTCGGCAAGCGGCGTCTCGGCGTCGACATGCGCGACGACTATGGCCGCCTGCTCGACACCCGGGCCGAGGATCTCGGCCGCATCCGCACCGGCGGCGACGGCGGTGATATCGGCGGGCTCGACATCGTGCCGACTCGTACGGTCGCCCTGTTCAGCGGCCCGGTGAAGCTCGACGACAAGGGCGAGGCCAGGATCGCGCTCGATATCCCCGACTTCATCGGCCAGCTCCGCCTGATGGCAGTGGCCTACGACAAGACCAGGGTCGGCTCGTCGGACGCGCGCCTGTTCGTGCGCGATGCGGTTGCCGCCGACGTGATCCTGCCGCGCTTCCTCGCGCCCGGCGACCAGAGTCGTCTTGCGCTGTCGCTGCACAACGTCGACGGCGCACCCGGCGACTATCAGGTGAAGCTCGAGGCGAGTGGCGCGGTGTCGCTCGACCGGCCTTTCGCCGAGACCAAGCGACTGGCCGCCAACCAGCGCGACCTTCTGACCGTGCCGATCAGGGCCGGAGATGTCGGTATCGCCACGGTCGCGGTCGCCGTCGAGGGCCCCGGCGGATTCGCCGTACGCCGCGAGTGGCAGATCCAGGTCCGCGCCGCCCAGACGCCTAGTGCGGTCGACGCGGTCTCCCAGCTCGATCCCTCGCGCGAGCTGACGCTCGACCGCAACGTGACCGCACCCTTCGCCGACGGCACCACGCAGGTGAGCGTGGCGCTGTCGCGGGTACCCGGCATCGATGTCGCCGCCCTGCTGCGCGCGCTCGACAAGTACCCTTATGGCTGCATCGAACAGACCACGAGTCGTGCCCTGCCACTACTCTACTACAACGACGTCGCCCTGCTTGGTTACGGGCCGGCCGATCCCAAGATCCCGGAGCGCGTGCAGGACGCGGTCTACCGTATCGTCGACATGCAGATCGGCGACGGTTCGTTCGGCATGTGGGGGCCGTTCTCTTCCCCCGCCGCCGAATGGCTGCAGGCCTATGCACTCGACTTCCTGGTGCGGGCCCGTGCACAACAGATGGCGGTGCCGTCGGCGTCGCTCCAGCGCGGCCTGACCTGGCTCAACCGCAGCGTCGAGCGGCTGTCGCCCAATGCGCAGGCCTATGGCTGGTACGTGCTGGCCAAGGCTGGCCTCGCCGATCCCTCGAGGGTGCGCTACTTCCAGGACGCCAAGGGCGCCGAGATGCGGGGCGGCCTGGCCTGGGCGCAACTCGCGGCGGCGCTCAACCTGGTCGGGGAACCCGGCCGCGGCCGCCTGGCTTTCGGCCTTGCCCGCCAGCGCCTCGATGAGGCCGTTCCCGGCGACTATTACGGCTCACGCCTGCGCGACCGCGCCGCCCTGCTCGCCCTGGCTTCCGAGGCCGGGGGGCGCGACGGAGTCGCCGCGATCGTGGGTTCGGTACGCGATCGCCTGGTGGCCCGCGTCGACCAGACGACGACGCAGGAGCAGGCCTGGCTGGTGCTGGCTGCCCATGCACTGGGCGGTGGCGCCGAGCTTGACTACTCGGTCGACGGCAACAAGCAGCGCTCGGCCAAGGACCCGGTCGTGCTCAATCCCGACGCCGCCGCTTTGGCGCGGGGCATGAAGGTGAAGAACGAGGGCGAGCAGGCCGTATGGCTGCAGGTGACCGCGCGCGGCGTGCCCAAGGACTCTCTGCCGGCCTCGAGCGAAGGCCTGAGCGTCAGCCGTCGATTCCTCACATTCGACGGCGAAACTGCCGACCTGTCGAAGCTGCGCCAGAACCAGCGGCTGATCGTGTCGCTCGAGGGTCGCAACCTCGATGGCGCCTACCATGAAGTCGCGCTGCTCGACCTGCTGCCGGCCGGTTTCGAGATCGAGGCGGTAGTCAACGACGAGACAGCCAAGTCGTTCCCGTTCCTGGGCGAGCTGACCGCGACGCGCATCAGCGAAGGCCGCGACGACCGCTTCTTTGCGGCGTTCAATCTCGGCACCCGCACCTACCGCACCTGGTGGGACAGCGAGCTGCGCAATCCCAACCGCTTCAACGTCGCCTACATTGTGCGCGCCGTGACGCCGGGCAGCTTTGCCCTGCCGGCGGTCAACGTCTCGGACATGTACGCGCCGCGCATCCACGCGCGCAGCGCCATGGGCCGCGTCACCATCGCGCCGCGCTGAGCGATGGTCGTGCGGCGCCTCCTCGTTGGCAGCCTTCTCGCGGCCAGCGCGCTTGCCGCGACGGCGCTGGCGCTCGACCGGATATTTCCACCCGACCTGTCGCGCTACCGCGAGCGCTCGACCGAGATCGTCGACGCCAACGACCGCTTGTTGCGCGCCTTCACCACATCGGACGGCAAGTGGCGGCTCAAGACCACCGTCGAGGATGTCGATCCGACCTACCTCGCGATGCTGAAGGCGTACGAGGATCGCCGCTTCGACTCCCACTGGGGTGTCGATCCTCTCGCGGTATTCCGCGCCGCCGAGCAATGGATTGGGCGGGGCAGGATCGTGTCGGGTGCTTCGACACTGTCGATGCAGGCCGCCCGTCTGCTCGATCCTGGCCTGCAGCCCGCGGCGAAACGCAGCCTGATCACCAAGGCGATCCAGTCGGCACGCGCGCTCCAGCTTGAGTGGCGCTATTCCAAACACGACATTCTTGCGATCTATCTCACGCTCGCGCCGATGGGCGGCAACCTGGAAGGCGTACGTTCGGCGTCCTTTGCCTATTTCGGCAAGGAGCCGCGTCATCTCACCGCCGCCGAGGCGGCCCTGCTGGTCGCCCTGCCGCAATCACCCGAACGCCGGCGGCCTGATCGGCGGCCCGAATTCGCCCAGATGGGCCGCGACCGAGTGCTGGCCCGTGCGATCGAAGACCGGGTGATCGACACCACTCTCTTCGATATGGCCGCCAATCAGCCGGTACCGCGCCGGCGTCTCGCGATGCCGATACAGGCACCGCACCTCGCGGCCTGGCTTGCCGGACAATCGCCGGCCAGCAATGTCCCGACCACGATCCGCCTGGAACTGCAGAACGCGCTCGGCCAACTCGTCGCCGACGAACGCCTGCAGCAGGCGGACAAACCCGCCATCGCTTTGGTGGCAATCGACAATCGGACCGGCGGCGTGGTCGCGTGGCTGGGCGGCAGCGACTATTTCGGCAAGAGCGGCCAGGTCGATCTGGTGCGCGCTCATCGCTCGCCGGGTTCGGCACTGAAGCCGCTAATCTACGCGCTGGCCTTCGAGGACCGTACCCTGCATCCGGAATCCCTGGTCGAAGACGTTCCGGTGCGGTTCAAGGATTGGCTGCCACGCAATTTCGACCGCGACCATCAGGGCGCCGTCACGGTGCGCCGGGCGCTTCAGCAGTCGCTCAACGTTCCGGCGGTGCTGGCCCTGGAAAAGGTCGGGCCGGAACGCTTCCTGAAGACCCTGCGCACCGCCGGCGTCGAACCGGGCGTTGCCAAGGACGAAGTTCGCGCCTCCCTCGGCATCGCCCTCGGAAGCGCATCGATCTCGCCGCTGGAACTGGCGGGACTCTATTCCGGCCTCGCCAACGGCGGCCGCTTTGCGCCTCCGGCCGTTCGCCGCGACCGGCCACGCGCCGATGCCGTGCGGCTGCTTGGCCCGGCTGCCTCCTGGTATGTTTCCGACATCCTGGCCGACGCTCCCCTGCCGGAAGGGTTCGCCGCCCTGCCACCGGCCCTGCGCGAGCGGCGCATCGCCTACAAGACCGGCACATCCGCCGGCTTCCGCGACGCCTGGGCGGCGGGTTACAGCGCCAACTGGACTGTCGTCGTCTGGGTCGGCCATCCCGACGGCACCTCGCGGGCGGGCCAGCTCGGCCGATTGTCGGCGCTGCCGATCGTCTTCAAGGCCTTCGACCGCCTGCCAGGCGAAGACAATCGCGCCGCACCGCCCGGCGCCGACGTGCTGCGCGTCTCCTCCTGGCGCGAGTTGCCGCCGCGCATGCGCACCCTGGGCCCTACCGGACCCTCGGATGCCGGGCTGCGTATAGCCTATCCCGCACCGGAATCGCGCATCGAGCTCGGCGACCAGGAGACGGTACCGCTCAGCGCCCATGGCGGCTCGGGCAGCTTGCGCTGGCTGGTCGACGGCCGGCCGCTCGAGGGCAATCGCTGGACGCCGCAAGGCAGCGGCGAATCCCGGGTGGCCGTAGTTGATGAGGCGGGCCACTCCAGCGCCGTCACGGTGCGGATCGTCAGACGGCCATAACCGCCAGCACGACCGATCCCAGCAGGAGCATCGCGAAGATCACATTCACGATCCGGTTGGTGCGCGGATCTCGAAAGGCGCGCGTCAGCAAGGTGCCGGACAGCAGCCACAGCAGGTTCACCGCCACGATCACGGCGGTCAGCAGGCCGATTTTCAGGCCGATATCGAGCACCAGGCGGTCGCGCACCAGCACGAAGCTCGAAAACAACGCGGCCATTGCGGCATAGCCCTTGGGATTGATCAGCGACAGCGCGAAGCCGCCGGCAAAGCTCGGCGCCTGCCGTGCACCCTCCTCGTCTGTGAGCGGCGGCGCCGTCGCAATGCGCCAGGCGAGCCAGGCGAAATAGACCGCGGCCAGGATCGTCACGACCGGAGTGACACCCGGCACCGCCAGCACCAGCCCGACCAGCCCACTGGCCGTGATCGCCATCACACCGACCATGCCGAGCGCGATACCGAGAAAGTAGCCGGTCACGCTCCTCGGGCCGAAGGCCGCGGCGGCCGCGGCGATGCTGAGTGTCGCCGGCCCCGGACTGCCGGCAAGCGCCACTCCGGCTAACAGGAATCCAGGCAAGGCCTCCATGCCAGCCGATATGGCAGGCCGGACGCGACGCGTCTTGAACGTTCGTGCGCGCTAGGCCGCCAGCTTGGCCTTCATCGCCTGCGCCACCTTGGACGCGGGCTCACGGCCGAGCGCAGCACATATTTCGCGTCCGGCGGCGGCGATGGCATCGAGGTCGATGCCGTGGGAGACGCCGAGACCATTCATCAGGTAGATCACGTCCTCGGTGCCGACATTGCCCGACGCGCCCTTGGCATAAGGGCAGCCGCCCAGTCCGGCCACCGCCGTATCGAACACCGCGATGCCGCGCTCCATGACCGCGAGAATGTTGGCCAGCGACTGGCCGTAAGTGTCGTGGAAGTGCGCCGCAATCTTTTCGCGCGGAATCCTCGCCGCCACGGCGTCGATCATGCCCACGCACTCGGCGGGCGTCCCGACGCCGATCGTGTCGCCGAGCGAGACCTCGTAGCAGCCCATCCTGAACAGACGCTCCGACACCTCGGCTACCTTCGCCGGCGCCACCTTGCCGTCATACGGGCAGGCCACCACGGTCGAGACGTAGCCGCGCACCTTCATGCCGTGTTTTTGCGCGGCCTCCATGACCGGCGAGAAACGCTCGAAGCTCTCGTCGATCGAGCAGTTGGTGTTCTTGCGGCAGAACGCCTCCGACGCCGCGGTGAAGATGGCAATCTCCTCGCACTTGGCCTCGACAGCACCGTTCATGCCCTGCTTGTTGGGGACGAGGACTGGATAGCTGACGCCCGGCTTGCGCTTGATCTTCGCCATGACCTCGTCGGTGCTGGCCATCT
>CAYZQZ010000275.1:0-5845 GCA_964480235.1 uncultured Reyranella sp.
CGCCCTCTATTCCTACACCGTCTGGCTGATCCTCGAACTGGGCCCCGCCTCCGCACGCACCGGAGATATGGGCTCGCGCGATCCCGGGACCGCGCGCAAGGCCGGCGCGCTGATCGCCTTCGTGTTCGTGGTCATGACATTCGGCGCCTTCATGGCGGGCCTGCGCGCCGGCGCCTCTCATTCCACCTTCCCCACCATGTCGGGCTACTGGATTCCGCCCGGCCTGTTCGAGCTCTCGCCGTGGTGGATCAACATCTTCGAGAACGGAACGACGATTCAGTTCATCCATCGCTGGCTCGCCAAGCTGCTGGTGCTGGGTGTGCTGGCGCTGCTGATCCGCGCGCGCCGGCCGGAAGTCTGGCTCGCCGCCGCGGCGGCAATGATGCAGCTCGGCCTCGGAATCGCCACGATCCTGAGCGGAGTAGACATTGCCCTGGCGACGATGCACCAGGCCGGCGCAGTGCTTCTGCTGACCGTCCTGCTCGTGGTGCGCCGCCGGGCAATTGGCTGAGCGCAATCGCTTCGTGTGGAGAGACACCCCGGCTATGGTCGCCTGATGGCGGGCCCACGCATCCTGGCAGCAAGCACCCTCGTCGCCGTTGGCGCGGCGGCGGCGCTTGCCTTCGTGACCATCCATCCGCCGCCGCTCAAATCGAAGATGCGCGGCCCGCGCGGTGGCACGACCGCTGCCGTCGCCTCCCCGCC
Source organism: uncultured Reyranella sp. (assembly GCA_964480235.1). Classification (GTDB taxonomy): domain Bacteria; phylum Pseudomonadota; class Alphaproteobacteria; order Reyranellales; family Reyranellaceae; genus Reyranella. The sequence goes on from CAYZQZ010000275.1 coordinate 706, forward strand.
GCCACTGGCGTCGACCCCGGCCGCGGCGCCCAGCCCACCGATGTCATCGCCGACGCCCGCGCCGGCGCCGGCAGCCAGCGAGGCCCCCAAGGAGCCCAAGCAACCCGACTTCAATGCCGAGGCGCTGCGCGCCCGCGCCGAGGCCAAGGATATCCCCGCGATGGAGGAGCTCGGCCGGCGGCTGATCCAGGGCCAGGGCCTCGTCAAGGATCCGCTGGCCGGCGCCGGCTGGCTGCTGCGCGCCGCCGAAGCGGGCTCGGCGCAGTCGGCCTTCAACATCGCCGTGATGTACGAGCGCGGCTTCGTGGTCGAGCGCGATTCGACCAAGGCCGCGCAGTGGTACCGCAAGGCTGCCGATGCCGGCCTCGCCACTGCCAAGCACAACCTCGCGCTCCTGCTGCGTGACGGCAAGGGCGTGGCGCGCGACGGCAAGGCGGCGGTCGAGCTGCTGCTGTCGGCGGCGCGGCAGGGCATGGCGGCGTCGATGTTCATCCTGGGCGACATCTACGAGCGCGGGGATGCCGCCCCCCGCGACCCGACGGCGGCGCTCGCCTGGTTCGCGATCACCGGCGAATTCGAGCGCCAGTCCGGCCGCGGCGATGATACTGCCCTCGCAAAGTCGGCCGGCCAGCGTGCCACCACCCTGCAGCGTACGCTGACGCCGGAGGAGCTGAAGCAGGCGCAGGATCTCGCGCAGGCCGAATTCAAGCGCATCGTCGAGACGATGGCGCCTGCCAAGTCCGAACCGGACAAGTCTGACCCGAAGGCACCCGATGCGGCCGTCGCCACGGCGTTGCAGCCGCCGCCTGCGATCGCAGCCGCCCCGAAGTCCCCACCGAAACCGGGCAGCGACATCGCGCCCTGGCCCGCCGGCGCCGTCGACCAGGTGCGCGCCACACAACAGGCGCTGCTCGACCTCGACCTGCTGCGCGACAAGCCCGACGGCAATCTCGGGCCGATGACGCGCGCCGCCATCCGCGCCTTCCAGAAGCGCTCCGGGCTGCGCGAGACCGGCGAACCTGGCAAGGATCTCTATCTCGCACTCCGCTCGGCGGTGGCGCAGCGCGACGTCGTCGCCCGCTCGCCCTTGCCGACGCCGCCCAAGGACGTGCCGCCGCCGCCGGCACCGGATACCAGCAGGGCCGAGGCGGCCAAGAGCGAGGTCGCAAAGACCGAGGTGCCCAAGGTCGATCCGCCCAAGCCGCAATCGGTCGCGGTCGAGACGGCAAAACCGCAGGCTCGAATCCTGCTGCCACCCGCCGATCTGCCGCCGCCGCCCGACCTCGGCGATTTTGCGCGCGCGGCACGGCCCGCGCCGGCCAGTGGGAACACGCCGGCTCCCGCCAGTGAACTGGCCAATCCGCCGGCCAATCCGCCAGCTGGTCCACCGATCAGTCCATCACCTGCTCTGCCTACTGCCGCCGGTGTGCCTGCGAACCCGCCCGCCCCGGCGCCGAGCAATCCGCCGCGGCCGGCGTCGCCCGCGATCGACACCGCCAAGCCGCAAGCCGCGAAGGTCGAGACGGCGCCGCCGCCGGTGCAGACGACGCCACCGCAGGCCGTGCCGAAGATCGATCTCGGCCGTCCCGAACCGCCGCCTCCGCCCCCGAGTTCGGCCGAATTGCTGCGCGCGGCGGCAAAGGCCGATCCCGATGCATGGCCCGCTTCACGCGTCGACCAGATCAAGGCCGTGCAGCGCCTGCTGCAGGAGCTGAAATTCTATTCGGGCGCGATCGACGGCCTGCCAGCCAACAACACGCGCAACGCGATCCGCGAGTACGAACGCCTGGCCGGCATCGCGCCGACCGGCGAGCCGACCCAGGCGCTGTTCGATTCGTTGAAAGAGATGCGCAAGCTGATGGCGCGCTGAGACTCAGGCCGGGGCGAAGCGCCCGGCGTGACGCCACCACGATAAGGGCAATGTCCGCGCCGCCGTTTGCGCCGCCTCCGGCGTGTCGAACAGGGCAAAGCAGGTGGCGCCGCTGCCGCTCATCGCGCGATAGCACACACCCGGCGCGCGCCCGAGAGCGGCGAGAACTTCGCCCACCACCGGCTGCAACGCCACCGCAGCGTCGGTGAGATCGTTGCCGCGCCGATCGAGCGCGGCGACCAGATCCGGCAGTGTCGGCCAGGCGCGTTCGGCCGGAGGCGCTTGCGAGAACGCCGCTTGCCGGCGGGCAAAGACGTCCTTCGTCGCCAGCGGGACGCCGGGATTCACCAGCAGCAGCCCGCACGGCGGCAAGGCCGGCGCCGGCGCGAGCCTGTCGCCGATCCCCGAGGCGATCGCGGTCCGGCCCGCGAGACACATCGGCACGTCGGCGCCCAGCGTAGCCGCCAGATCGAAAAGTTCCTCGACCGGCAATGCCACGCGCCACAGTTCGATCAGCGCGTGCAACGCGGCCCCGGCATCGGCCGAGCCGCCGCCCAGCCCGGCCGCCACCGGAATATTCTTGGTCAGCCGAAGCGCCGCGCGCGGTGCCACGCCCGCTCTGGCCGCCAAGGTCCGGGCTGCCTTCAGCACCAGATTGTCGGGCTCGGCCGCAAGACTGCCGGCCTGCGGTCCATCGACCGTGAGCGACAGCGTCTCGGACGGAACCGCCTCCAGCGTGTCGGCGAGGTCGGCGAACGCAACCAATGAATCGAGCAGGTGATAGCCGTCGGCTCGCTTGCCGACGACCTTCAGCCAGAGATTGATCTTGGCAGGGGCGCGCGCCACCGGAACCGCCGCAGCGCCGCGCTATTTCTTGTCGGCCGCCTTTTCATAGACGGTCGGCTTGTCGTTGGAGGCGTTCAGTCCGTTCGCCAGCTTGTCGTTGAGGATCGGGATACGGTCCTTGTCCGGCTTCTGGTTGAGCGCGCGGTTCCATTCGAAACGGGCTTCGCGCTTGCGGCCGACATGCCAGTAGGCGTCACCAAGATGTTCGACGATGGTAGCGTCGTCGCCCTTCTGCTCGCTCGCCTTCTCGAGCCATTCGACCGCCTTGTCGAACTGGCCGAGGCGGTAATAGGCCCAGCCGACCGAATCGGTGATCGCGCCGTCGTCGGGCCTGAGTTCGTTGGCACGCTTGAGCATCTTCATGCCCTCGTCGAGATGCATGCCCTGATCGATCCAGCTGTAGCCGAGATAGTTCAGCACGTAGGGCTGCTCGGGCGACAGTTCGAGCGCCTTTTTCATGTCGGCTTCGGCGCGCGGCCACTGCTTGGTGCGCTCGAGCGCGATGGCGCGGCCGAAATACACCACCCAGTGGCGCTCGTCGGGCTTGCCGATGCGCGCGATCGCAGTGTTGTAGGCGGCCACCGCGTCGGCAAAGCGCTCCTTGGTGCGCAGCAGGTCGGCGAGCGTCAGGGCGGCGTCGACCCGGTCGGGTTTTTCCGCCACCAGGGCACGCAGTTTGGCAACGGCCTGATCGAGGCGGTCTTCCTGCGCGTCGAGCGCGGCCACCCGCAGGCGGGCCTGCCAATAGAGCGGCGAGGTCTGGCCGATCCTGCCGAGCGCCTGGACTGCCTTGGGAATGACGCCCCACTGCTCATAGATGCCGGCGATGGTCAGCCAGGCGAAATCGGCGTCGGGTTTCAGCTCGACCGCGAGCTGCAGGAAGATCAACGCCAGGTCGGCGCGCTGGTTGCGCGGATCCGAGCTCAGGATGCTGCCGATGTCGAACAGGATGTCGGACACGCCCGACGCGGCACTCGGCGGCTTGGGCATCGGTGCATTGGTCGCGAGCAGGCCGTCCATCACAACGCTGTCGCTGAATTTTTCGCCGAAGCCTTTGAGCAGGGCCCGGGCATCGTCGGTCTTGCCCAGACGGCGCAGGCCGTCGGCCACCGCCATCACAACCCGCAGTCCGCTCGGATCCAGCTGGGCGGCACGACGGTACTTGGTCTCGGCCGCCGCCTTGTCCCCCGCCATCTCGTCGAACTGTGCCTGGATCACCAGTGACGGCGCCTCGCCGCGCTCGCCTGCGGGCGTACGCATCTTGGCGAGCATCGCACGCGCGGCGGCGAAATCCTTGTCGCCGGCCTTGAGCCACGCCGTGACGTAGTCGCGCAGCGGCCCGAGCTGGTTCTCGGCGCCGATCTTGGCGAGCTGCTGCTCGGCAGCGCGATAGTCGCCGCGCTTTATCTGCTGCACCGTTATCACGAGGTTGGCGAAGCCGTCGCCCGGCTTGACCGCCAGCACGCCAGGCGCGAGCTGCAGCGCACCCTCGAAGCGGCCGGCATAGAGCCTCATCCGGAACGCGTCATAGATGAGCGCCGGATCGCCCGGCGCCAGCAGCAGCGCCTGGTCGATCTGGTCGGCAGCCTGGTCGTAGTCGTGATCCTGCTCGGCCACCCGCGCGGCTAGGTAGCGGCCATCGAGCGAGATCACTGGCGTTGTGGCACGGCGTTGTTGTTGCGCCTGTGAGGCGGGGACCGCCGCGACCAGGAGGGCCGCGGACAGCAGAGCGAGGGGTTTCAAACGCATGCCTGTCACATATTGGGGTAATTGGGACCGCCGCCGCCTTCCGGCACCGACCAGTCGATGTTCTGCGCCGGATCCTTGATGTCGCAGGTTTTGCAGTGGACGCAGTTCTGCGCATTGATCTGGAAGCGCTGCTGGCCGTTGTCGCCGGTCACCACTTCGTAGACTCCGGCCGGGCAGTAGCGCTGCGCCGGCTCGGCATAGAGCGGCAGGTTGACCGCGATCGGGATCGACGGATCGCGCAACTTGAGGTGCACCGGCTGGTCTTCCTCGTGGTTGGTGCTCGAGAGGAACACCGACGATGGCTTGTCGAAGGAAAGCACGCCGTCCGGCTTCGGATAGGCGATCGGCTGAAACTCGGAAGCGGGCCGCAGGCATTCATGGTCGGCCTGATGGTGGCGGAACGTCCAGGGCAGGCGGATGCCGAGATCGTGGCACCACATGTCGAAGCCGCCGTAGATCGTGCCGAGCACGGTGCCCCACTTCAGCGCGGGCTTCACGTTGCGCACCTTGTCGAGATCCTTCCAGATCCACGATGCCTTGAGCTTCACCGGATAGGCGATGAGTTCGTCGCCGCCGGTCTTGCCGCCGGCCAGCGCCTCGAAGGCAGCCTCGGCCGCGAGTGCACCGCTCTTGATCGCGTTGTGACTGCCCTTGATGCGCGGCACGTTGACGAAG
>CAYZQZ010000276.1:0-5841 GCA_964480235.1 uncultured Reyranella sp.
GGCGCGGCGACCCGCGTGATGAGCCTGCGCGACGGCACCAAGAAGATGAGCAAGTCCGACCCATCGGATTTCAGCCGCATCAACCTGACCGACGATGCCGACGCCATCGCCCAGAAGATCCGGCGCGCCAAGACCGACCCACACCCCATGCCGGACTCGGCGGCCGAGGCCGAGAAGCGGCCGGATGCCGACAACCTGCTCGGTATCTATGCGGCCCTCGCCGACATGGAGAAGGACGCGGTGATCTTCGAGTTCGCCGGCAAGCAGTTCTCCGAGTTCAAGGCGGCGCTGACCCAGCTCGCCGTGGAGAAACTGGGGCCGGTCGGCTCGGAGATGCAGCGGCTGATGAAGGATCCCGGTCATGTCGACGCGATCCTGCGCGACGGTGCCGAGCGTGCCCGCGCCATCGCCGCGCCGATCCTGGCCGATGTCTACAAGACCGTGGGCTTTCTGAAGCCCTGAGCCGAACGGGAAGGCGTCAGCCTTCCATCCGCGTGAGCGCCCACTTCACGGTGGCGCCCTCGATCGGCACCTGGCCCACGAGCACGATCTGCTCTGTGCGGCGCTGGCGGCCTTCCTCGCCGAGATAGATGCTTTCGGCGAGGCCGATACCGGCGCCGGCCGCGCGCAGGCGCCATCCGCGGCCACTCGGCAGGCGCATCAGCACGGCCTGACCACTTTGAGCCAGCGTCGCCTTCACCGTGGGATGAAGGTGGAAGCGGATGATAAAGCGCTTGTCGGGATGGGCGACCGGCTTGCCTTCCGGCCCCAGGAACATGTCCTCGCCGCGCAGATCGCCGCCATCGGGCGACAGCCACAGCCGGCGCCGATGGATGATGCCGAACAGCGAGCGATAGCCGTCATGGCACATGTCGATCCACTGAGCGCCCTGGTCGTCGGCGCGGTCGATCAGCACATTGCCGGCGCGATACTCCATCGCGCCATGATCGGTGATCTCGGTCGAATTGGTGTCGTCGACCACAGCGGTCGAGTGCGCCGCCGTATAGCGCATGAAGCGGCGCCATTCGATCGGCGCTCCCGGATAAATGCCGCAATTCACCACCAGGCGCTCATGCGCGGCGCTCATCTCGAAGGAGAGCGTGCCGGCGTGTGCCATCTCATCCATCCCGCGGCCGGGCGGGCTGCCGGCATCGACCACGACCTGGGTGGTGCCGGCGTTCAGGCGAAGGAAGCCGCTCTGCAGCGCGGTAAGCGGCGAAGACTCGTTCGAGCCCGAACGCGCCAGCACCAGATCGACAAGCGTTCGATCGTTCTCCCAGGCGCCGTTGAACAGCGCCAACCCGCCATCGCCATGACGGAAGAAGCGCAGCATCGGCGCCATTCGGTCGATGGCGGCGACCAGTTCGGCCGGCGCGCGCCGCTCGGCCGAACCGAGCGCCGCGCGCACGTCGATCAGATCGCGCAGCACTTTCAGCTGCAGGTGCGGGGCGCGCTCGGCGACGACTCCGTCGGGCAGCACGTAGCGTTTGACGAATTTGGCGAGACGGCCAAGCGACTGATCGAGGACCTTCTCGTGGCGCTTGCCTTCGCGCAGGAACGCGAGATCGGAAATGACCAGCGCCTTCAGCACCGTCACCGCCTCGTGTCCGATCATGCCGGTGCGTGCAGCGCGGCGCAGATGCACGCGCTGGCGAGACAGCGAATACACGAAGCGGCCGGCGAAGGCCGGGTCGGCCGATGCGGCGAGCCAGTCGAAGTGCCGGATCCAGGAAACGATGCGCTCGGCCAGCACCTCGCGCCGCCACGTGATCGGCGAGAAGCGCCATTCGCGGTCCGTCCAGTCGTCGATCAGCCGCACCGCCAACGAGGCCGAGCCCGCCTCGCCGCTGTCGCGCAGGTCGCGCAGCCAGCCGAATTCGTTGAGGGACGCAAGCCACAGCGGATGGGCGCCGGGACGCCGCCACGGCGCGTCGTCGGCATTGGGCTGGACCCGGCCGACCACGCTCGCCGCCATGTACTCGCCCGCCATCATCCGGCGGCCCTGATCGCCGTTTCCGGGCCAGGAGTCGGGCGAAACGGCAAAAAAGCTCTTGGGGGTGCGGTAGCCCAGGGTCAGGGCGTAGAGCGGAGAGCGCAGCAGCCACTGGCCCAGCGACGGGCGGGAAGCCGCCGGCCGGGCGGCGGTCGAGCGAATCGGGCGTGAGTCCGTGGCGACCAACGTCATTTGCTTCTGTCTTTATTGGGCCGGACCAACAGGGCCCGGCAAAGAGGGGTTATGGGCAGTTTAGCCCACCCTGCCCGCGCTGGCGATGGCCTGCCTGAGGTCCTTTTGGGGGACCCTTGAAAGGCCCTATTTGCACCCCAAATTCATCTTCGATGGAATGCCTGATTGGGGTTCCAGGCCACTCGCTCCTCGGAGGAGGGTTCTATGAGTCGAATGTCTTTGTTCAATTCGCCTTTGTTGCTGGGCTTCGACCAGCTCGAGCGTTCGCTCGACCGTCTGGCCAAGAATGCGGAAGGCTACCCTCCCTACAACATCGAGAAGATCGGCGAGCACGGGCTGCGTATCACGCTGGCTCTGGCCGGGTTCACCGTGGACGACCTCGTCATCGAGCTTGTCGAGAACCAGTTGATGGTTCGCGGCAAGCAGTCTGACGACGGCGACCGGGTCTTCCTGCACCGGGGCATCGCAGCCCGTCAGTTCCAGCGCGCGTTCATGCTGGCCGACGGGATCGAAGTGACCGGCGCCCGGCTCGACAACGGCTTGCTCGAGATCGATCTCGTGCGGCCGGTCGCCGAGCCCCGCATTCGCACGATCCGCATCGACGCTGGCAAGGAGGCCGGCCGGGCGGACAATACGATCGATATCACCGCGCGCCGTTCAGGCTCGCGTTGAGGAGGTGTGTCATGGAAAACAACCAGATCAACAACGCCTACGTGCCCCTCGCGGACGAAGCCTTCCTGAGCCTCGGCGCGCAGCAGATCGCCTATGTGAAGGCGATCAACCTGCCCGACGGCGCCCATGCGTTCGGCATCTATTCCGCCGACGGCAAGCCGATGGCCGCTGCGCCGTCGATCGAGGTCGCGCAGGCACTGCTGCGCCAGCACGAACTCGAGCCCGCGCTCGTTCACTGAGCGCGGGAGCAGAAACGCTAAAGGGAACCCTAGGCCGCGCTCTGCGCCTGGAGTGGCTCGACCAGCAGCGCGTAGAGCGCGTCGGCCGTTTCGGTCGCGCGCAGCTTTTCGACCAGGCTGCGGTCGCGCAGCAGGCGTGACACGCGCGCCAGTGCCTTGAGGTGATCGGCGCCGGCACCCTCGGGCGCCACCAGCAGGAACACGATGTCGACCGGACGCTCGTCGATCGAATCGAAATCGACGGGCTGGGCGAGTCGCGCGAACAGCCCGCGCGGACGGTCGAGACCCGCCATGCGGCCGTGCGGAATGGCGATGCCGCCACCGATCCCGGTCGAGCCGAGGCGCTCGCGCTCGAGCAGGCGGTCGAACAGCCGACGCTCCTCGAACTTCAGCAATTGGGCGGCCCGGCTGGCCAGTTCGGCCAGGAGCGCTTTCTTGCTGGACGCCTTCACGCAGGCCAGGACAGCGTCCGGACCGGGCAGCAAATCGGCGATTTCCACCATTTCACCAATGAGTTAGCCGGTGCGGGAGGGACACGACCCGGCGACGAAGGCGCCCCTATAGGCGCCTCGCCCGGACGGGTCAAGCCGCCCCCGACTAGTCCGCCTGGCCCGCAAGTGCCTGCGAAGCGATCGCCGCCGACGGCACCGTCGCCGCGGGCAGGCTCGCCATCGAGCGCGCCATGCCGAGCCGTCCCAGCCGCCGGCGCTCGGCCGACGAGGGAATGCGCATGGCTTCGCGATACTTGGCGACCGTGCGGCGGGCGATCTCGATGCCCTCGCCCTTCAGCAAATCGACGATACGGTCGTCGGACAGCGGCTGATGGGAATTCTCGGCCCCCACCAGGTGACGGATCCGCGAGCGCACCGACTCCGAGGAAACGACGACGCCCGGCGTGCGCGCCGGCAGCGAGGAGGTGAAGAAGTACTTCAGCTCGAAGATGCCGCGCGGCGTGGAGATGTACTTGTTGGAAGTGACGCGGCTCACCGTGCTCTCGTGCAGTTCGGTGGCGATGGCGATGTCGCGCAGCACCAGCGGCTTCAGCGCGCTGACACCGTGACGGAAGAAGCCGTCCTGCTGCTTCACGATCTCGCGCGCGACCTTGAGGATGGTCGTGGCGCGCTGCTCGAGCGTCTTCACCAGCCAGTTGGCCGACTGGAAGCGCTCGGCGACGAAATCGCGATCGGGCTTGGCGCGCGCGCCCTTCATCAGGGTCGCGTGATAGTTGCGGTCGACGAGCACCTTGGGCAGCGCATCGGTGTTGAGCTCGATGTGCCAGCCCTCCTCGCCGCTCTCGGGATCCTTGGCCGGCGTCAGGTAGAGATCGGGCGCCACCGGCTGGATCGGCTCGAAATCGAATTTCTGGCCGGGCCTCGGATCGAGCGTGCGCAGCTCGGACAGCATGTCGTGCAGGTCCTCGTCGTCGACGCCGCAGCGGCGGCGCAACTGGGCGAGTTCGCCGGCAGCGACGAGATCGAGATTGTCGAGCAGCGCTTTCATCGCGGGATCGAGGCGATCGCGCTCGGCAAGTTGGGCCGCCAGGCACTCCGAGACCGTGCGGGCGAACAGCCCCGCCGGTTCGATCTGGCGGAGCTTCGCCCACACACGCTCGACGGAAGCGATGTCGACATGGATGCCATCGGCCACCGCGCTCGCCTCAAGTCGACAGTAGCCCGCCTCATCGAGCCCCTCGGCGAGCTTCAGCGCGATGCGCCGTTCAGCCGGCTCGGCAAACAGCAGTTCGATCTGTTCCAGCACATAGGCGGCGAGCGACTGCGGCCGCTCGCTCACAAAATCCAGGGCATCCGGGACGTCGTCGCGCTGCCCGCCCTTGGTCGAGGCAGCCGTGGCGTCGCCGCCGCGATCGGCGAATTCGCGGGTCCAGCGATCGTCGGCGTCGGCCAGAGCCGGCGCCGCGGCGGCCAGCGCTTCGGCGGTGTCGGTCGGGGCATCCATGACGGGCGCCTCGGACTCGGCCGCCGGACTGTCGTCGGAGTTGCCTTCCTGGAGCAGCGGGTTTTTCTCCAGCTCCTGCTGGATGAAGGCGGCGAGTTCAAGATGGGAGAACTGCAGGAGCTTGATCGCCTGCTGCAGCTGCGGCGTCATCGCCAGCGTCTGGCGACCTGCCAAAATAAGACTTGGACCGATACGCATTTTACCCACCCCAACTGCCAATTTGGCCCCGTCCCTGCTTTCTAGCAAGACACGTGCCAAATTCCTTGAGGTGGATCAATTTCAGTGTGCGAAAATATCGACCTCCGGCCAGCCCGCAATATCGAGCCGGGCGCGGGTGGGCAGGAAACGAAAGGCGGCCTGGGCGAGCTCGGTGCGTCCCTCGCGTTCCAATAATGCATCGAGTTTCGCTTTTAGCGAATGCAGGTGCAGGACGTCCGACGCGGCATAGGTCATCTGTTCTTCGCTCAGCACCTCGGCGCCCCAGTCTGAGGTCTGCTGCTGCTTGGAAAGATCGACGCCCAGCAGGTCCCTGCACAGATCCTTCAGACCGTAGCGGTCGGTGAAGGTGCGGACCAGCTTGGCCGCGATCTTGGTGCAATAGACGGGCTCGCAGCGCACGCCCAGAGCATGCTCGAGCACGGCGATATCGAAGCGCCCGAAATGAAAGAGCTTCAGCACTTTGGGGTCGGCGATCAGCGCCGCCAGACGGGGTGCCTTGGCCGGACCTTTGGGGATCTGCACCAGATGGGCATTGCCATCGCCGGCCGAGAGCTGGACCAGGCACAGCCG
>CAYZQZ010000277.1:0-5839 GCA_964480235.1 uncultured Reyranella sp.
GTGGACGTCCTCGACCAGCAACACCTCGCCGGCGCCGATCACCCGCTTTTCACCGTCGCTGGCGGTGATCTCGACCCCGCCGTCGAGGTTGATGATGTACTGGCGCCGCGGTGCGGGGTGCCAGGCATAGTCGTAGCTGCCCGGCGTCTGGCGGAAGATGATGCCCGTGGCCTTCAGCGTGTCCGACATCTTGCCGCCCGGACCCTCCTTGGTCCATTTGACCTCGATGTCGCGGAAATGCGTCTCGCCCTGGGCGTCGACATAAAGATTATGGATGCGCATGAATTTTCCCCCGCTTGGCGTTTTGCGGCCCCGAGCTTAGAACGAAACCATGCCCAATGGACCCCTGAGCGGACCTGTCGAGGCCGTCATTTTCGACATGGACGGTCTGCTGATCGATTCGGAGGCGATCTACATCCGCGCCATGCAGACCGCCGCGCGCGCCGTCGGACGCGAGATGTCGCTCGATTTCTGCCATTCGATGGTCGGCGTGCCGGGCCACGAGTGCAATCTGATGATCCAGGAGCTCTACGGCGAGAGCTTCGACCTCAAGGAGTTCCGGGTCCACGTCTCGGCGCATGTCCGCCAGTCGATGGACGAGGGCGTGCCGATCAAGCCAGGCGTGGTCGAACTGCTCGACTTTCTGGCCGGCCGCGACCTGCCGCGCGCCGTCGCGAGTTCCGCCCAGCGCGCCACCATCGAGAACCATCTCGGCAAGGCAGGCCTGCTGCCGCGCTTCACGACCTATGCCGGCCGAGATGACGTGGCGCTGCCCAAGCCCGCGCCCGACGTCTATCTCGAGGCCGCGCGCCGCCTGGGCGTCGCGCCGCAGCATTGCGTCGCCTTCGAGGATTCGAGTATTGGGCTCGCCGCCGCACATGCCGCCGGCATGAAGGCCTTCATCGTGCCCGACATCCTGCGACCGACACCGGAGGCTGAGGCCAAGGCCGTCGGCGTGCTGCCCGACCTTCACGCCGCCCTGCCCCTGATCAAGCGCGCCGTCGCAGGCTGACGTGTCTTCCGGTCTCCCACGACATCTCGATGCCGTGGAAAACAAAAAAACACTCGCGAGGCGCTCGCGAAATCCGGCGATAGTCGCGGCCCATCGGCATGCGACGTGATTTCTCGTGACCGACGATCGAGGGGTTGCCGAATTCGAGAGAACGGCCCCGCGAGTCGCAGGGACGCGGCATCGAACATGGTTTCTCCCACGCCCCTCATGGGTCGTTCCCGAAGGCCACGCGAGCGGCTCGCGAAACACTGCGGAAGCGCGCGACCGCAACACTTCGATTCCTGAATCGTTGGGGACCAACGACGTCGCAGCGGCTGCGCAAATGCAGAATTGCGCAGCCGTTCGCGGAGCGACTGGAGCAGCAATTCCAACTTGGCGAGTGCAAGGCGCTTGCATGGCAGAGACCATAAACGTCCTGCAGCCCGGGACCTATTCTGGCGCTTTAGTCGCCGCTCCCGTGTCGGGCTAGAACTTCTCGACCCAGGGCCGGACCTCGACCTCCCAGCTCCAGGCCGAGCGGTGTTGCTTCAGGGTCGCCCAGTAGGTGTCGGCGATGGCGTCCGGATCGAGCAGGCTGTCGGGGCTGTTGTCGGGCACCGGGCGGTTCGCGCTGCGGATGCCGCCATCGATCACGAAATGGGCGACATGAATGCCCTTGGGGCTGAGTTCGCGCGCCATCGACTGCGCCAGCCCGCGCAGGGCGAACTTGCCCATGGCGAAGGTCGAGCTGAGGGCGAAGCCTTTCACGCCGGCAGTCGCGCCCGTGAGAAATATCGCGCCGTGACTCTTGGGAAGCATGCGCTTGGCGGCTTGCTGCGATACGAGAAAACCACCGAAGGCGCTGATCTCGACAGCGCGGCGCACGTCCTCGGGATCGAGATCGACCAGCGCGCCGCGTACCCGGGCACTGGCGTTATAAACCACGACGTCGGGCGCGCCCTGGCTCGCCTCGACCGCGGCGAAGAGTGCGGCGACCTGCCCGGGATCGGTGGCGTTGCAGGCATGCACGGCTGCGCCAGTCTCCTTCGCAAGAGCGGCGAGCTTGTCGATCTGGCGGGCGGCCACGGCGACCTTCAGGCCCTTGCGGGCGAACAGCCGGGCGAGCGACGAACTGAGGCCCGGCCCGGTCCCGACGATCAGCGCAGAGTGGAATTTGGGCTTGTCCATGCAGCACTCCTGTTTGGGCTCTCACGATTGCGGGCGATTCGAGCGAGGTATAGGCTTCCGCGCAACAGGGAAGGACACACGCCATGGACCAGACAGCCCCCGTTGGCCGCATCGACGTCATCTCCGATGCGATCTGCCCCTGGTGCTACATCGGCAAGCGTCACCTCGAAGGCGCGCTGAAGATCCTCGAAAAGGAAAAGCTGCACTTCAACGTCTTCTGGAACCCGTTCCAGCTCAATCCCGACATGCCGGCCGAAGGTGTCGACCGCCAGAAGTATCGCGAAGCCAAGTTCGGCGGACCGGAGCGCGCGCGCCAGATCGACGAGCGCATCACAGAGACGGCAAAGACGGTCGGCATCGATTTCCACCTCGATCGACTCACCCGCACCCCCAACACCGTGAACGCCCATCGCCTGATCCGCATGGCCGGCCAGATGGGCGTCCAGGACGCCGTGGTCGAGGCGATGTTCGACGCCTATTTCTGCAACGGCGCCGATGTCGGCGATGCCAAGAAGCTGGCCGAGATCGGCCATACCGGCGGGCTCGATTACGATGCGGTGCTGGCGATGCTGGCAGGTGACGAGCACCGCCGCGAAGTGCTGGCGGGCGACCAGATGGCGCGCAACGCCGGCATCCAGGGCGTGCCGAGCTTCGCGCTGCAGGGCCACGTGCTGTTCTCCGGTGCCGTGCCGGCCGAGGAAATGGCCTCGGCCTTCCGCCGGGCCTGGGAAGTGCTCAAGAACAAGGCAGCGTGAACGCCGCCTGCTCCCGGCAACTGAGCGAGAGATGAGGAAGACAGTGGCGGCCAAGGCCCGCTCCCCGTCCCGGCTGATCGACGCCCGGATCAAGGAACTGGGCGACTGGCGCGGCCAGACACTTGCCCATGTCCGGGCTCTCATCAGAAAGGCCGATCCTGACGTCGTCGAGGAGTGGAAGTGGCGCGGTGTGCCGGTGTGGTCGCACGACGGCATCATCTGCACCGGCGAATCCTACAAGAGCGTCGTGAAGCTCACCTTTGCGAAGGGCGCGGCGCTGAAAGATTCGGCGCGCCTGTTCAATTCCAGCCTCGAGGGCAATGTCCGGCGCGCGATCGATCTCGGAGAGGGCGCCAAGCTGAACGACAAGGCCTTTATCGCCCTCATCAAGGAAGCCGTGGCGCTCAACAAGTCGAAACCCAAGCGCCGGTAGCCGACGCCCGGCACGCCGCTCACCCCAGTTCGTAGCGCTTCACCAGCCGATAGAGCAGGGCAATCGGCAGGACGGTGACGACGATCAGGGTGGAGGCCGCGGCGGTCGCGACGCCGGCCCCGCCGCCCTCCAGGGCCTGGAACATCACTACCGTCATGGTCCGCCACTGGCCGCTGTAAAGCACCACGGTGGCGCTGAGCTCGGAGGCGACCGTCACCCAGGTCAGCACGATGCCGCTGGCGATGCCGCCCAGCATCAAGGGCACCACCACCCGCACGAAGGTCTGGAGCGGCGATCGGCCGAGGCTGATCGAGGCCTCCTCCAGCGAGACGTCGATCTGGTGCACGATCGCGCTGGCCGAGCGCACCGCAAACGGCACCTTGCGCACCGTATAAGCCAGCACGAGGATCAGCGGCCCCCCGGTCAGCACCAACCAGCCCGAGTTGAACGACACCACGAAGCCGATGGCGAGCACGGTGCCGGCGACGGCGAACGGCAAGGTCGCCAGCACGTCGAGCACGGTGGCGACGCCGGAGCGCCAGCGCGTGACGACATAGCCGATCGGCACGCCGATCAGGGTCGTGCCCAGCGCCGCCCCCGTCGCGAACAGCAGCGTGTTGCCGAGCGGGCGCATGTCGCGCCCGAACAGCACGGCGAAGTTCTCCAGGCTGAAGTTCGGATGCAGCACGGGGCCGCGGAATTCGAGAAACGACAGCACGACGATGGCGAAGAACGGCACCAGGGCGAGCAGCACGATCAGCCAGCAATAGAGCGTCGCGGCGATCTTCAACCCGGGCCCGACCGGCAGGATGGGCGGGGTCTGGCGGGCGTTGGTGGCGAAGCGGCGCGAGGCGAGGAACCGGCGCTGGATCACCAGAACGGCCGCCGTGGTCAGGATCAGCAGGGTCGCCAGCACGCCAGCCTGCGCGGGATTTGGCGCGGTCTCGCCGATGAAGAGCTTGAAGGCCTCGACCGAGAAGATCGGCATGTCCTCGGCGAGCACGAAGGGCACGCCGAAATTTTCCAGCGTCTCGATGAAGACCAGCAGCGCGCCGGCCAGGATCGCCGGCAGTACGATCGGCAGGATCACGGTGCGCACAGCACGGGCCGGCGACGAGCCCAGCCCCTGCGCCGCCTCCTCCATCGAGACGTCGACCGCCTTGAAGGCGGCGATGGTGGGCAGCAGCACGTAGGGATAGAGCGTCAACACGTAGACCAGCACGATGCCGCCGGTGCCGTAGATCGAGCCGAAGCCGATGCCGACGGCCTGCAGCCAGGCCGTGACGATGCCGGAGCGGCCGAGCAGCAGGACGATGGCGTAGGCGCTGACGAACGACGGCAGCACCAGCGGCAGCGCCGCAAGCGCCAGGATCGCGGCCTTGCCTGGCACCGGGAGCCGGGCGAGCGCGAAGGCAAACGGCACCGCCACTGCCGTCGTGATCAGGGTCGCCAGCACGCCAATCTCGAGCGTGTTCAGGATGGCGCCGCGATAGAACGGCCGGCCCAGCATCCTTGTGTAGTTGGCGAAGGTGATCGATTGGCCCTCGGCATCGAGCAGGCTCGCGCCGAAGACGTTGAACAGCGGCCACAACAGGAACAGGCCGAGGAACAGGAACCCCAGGGTCGCGATGGTGGCCGGCAGGCGAAGCTGCGGGGCAATCACGGCGCCCTCCTCACGGCAAGCTCCTCACGGAACGCGCCTCATGGAACGACCGTCAGCCGGGTGGCATCGAAAGCCAGCACCACGGACTGCCCTGCTGCCAGGGCGCGCTGCGGCGCATCGAGCATGGCCATGCGCAGCACGGTGCCGTTGGTCAGCCGCACGTCCAGCCGCGTCAGCGGACCCAGCATCTCGACATGGACGATCGCGCCGCCGACCCTGTGCCAGGCGGCCGGCGCCTCCTCGGCGAAGCGCAGCACCTCGGGCCGGAGCGACACCCAGACCGGCGCGGCGAGGCCGAGCTTCGTCGCCTCGACGAGATTGGTCGTGCCCATGAATTCCGCGGCAAAGCGCGAGGCAGGCTTGCGGTAGATGTCGGCCGGCGCGCCGACCTGCTCCAGTCGCCCGGCGTGCATCAGGGCGATGCGGTCGGAGACCGACATCGCCTCCTCCTGGTCGTGCGTGACGTAGATCGAGGTAATGCCGAGCGACTTTTGCAGTTCGCGGATCTCGCCGCGCATGCTGACCCGCAGGCGGGCATCGAGATTGGACAGCGGCTCGTCGAACAGCAGAACCTGCGGACGGATCACCAGGGCGCGGGCGATCGCGACCCGCTGGAGCTGGCCGCCGGACAATTGATGCGGCTGACGTTCGCCGTAGCCCTGCAGCTGGACCAGACGCAGCGCCTCCTCGACCCGCGGGCCGATTTCGGCCGACGGCAACCGGCGGGCCTTCAAGCCGTAGGCGACGTTGTCCGCGACACTGAGATTTGGGAACACCGCGTAGTTCTGGAACACCATGCCGATGTCGCG
>CAYZQZ010000278.1:0-5808 GCA_964480235.1 uncultured Reyranella sp.
GGCAACCGGCCCAACGGACGATCGACCATCGGCGTGATCGAGAGCCAGCCGCAGTCGCGCAACACCATCCCCGGCCGCGTCTTCATGACCATCGACTTCCGCCATCCCGACGATGGCGAACTGACGAAGATGGACGCCGAGATGCGCGCGGCCGCGGCCGATATCGCCCGGCGCCATCGCCTGGAAGTGAAGATCGAGCAGATCTGGTACTTCCCGCCGTCGCCCTTCGCGAAGGAACTGGTGGAGTCGGTGCGCCGCGGCGCCGAACAGGCGGGCTATGCGCACATGGACATCGTGAGTGGCGCCGGCCATGACGCCTGCTATGTCAGCCGCGTCGCGCCGACGGCGATGATCTTCGTGCCCTGCAAGGACGGCATCAGCCACAACGAGATCGAGGACGCGACCCGCGACGATGTCGGCGCCGGCTGCCAGATCCTGCTGCAGGCGATGGTCGAGCGCGCGAACGCCTGAGGACGAGCCGCGTGAAGGGACTCGTTTCCGTCGCCACGGCGGCGCTGGTCGCGACGGTGGCGGGTGTCGGCGGCACCTTGCCGATCGT
Source organism: uncultured Reyranella sp. (assembly GCA_964480235.1). GTDB lineage: Bacteria > Pseudomonadota > Alphaproteobacteria > Reyranellales > Reyranellaceae > Reyranella. The sequence goes on from CAYZQZ010000278.1 coordinate 560, forward strand.
GCTCGCGGCGGCGCAGGCCGTGGGCGCCACGCCGGAGCAGGCGAGTTCGTGGGTCTCGGGCCTCGGCATCGCCACGGCGCTGAGCGCGCTCACCCTGTCGGTGCGCTATCGCATGCCGATCATCACCGCATGGTCGACGCCCGGCGCGGCGCTGATCGCCTCGACGGCCGGCATCGCCTTCAATGCCGCGGTCGGTGCCTTCGTGCTGGCCGCGGTGTTGATCCTGCTGACCGCGACCCTGCGGCCCCTGGGCAAACTGATCGAGCGCATTCCCGCCAGCATCGCCTCGGCCATGCTGGCCGGCATCCTGCTGCGGCTGGTCGTGGCCATGGTCGAGCAGGTGCCGCACGCGCCCCTGCTGGTGCTGCCGCTGGTTGCTCTGTTCCTGGTCGTGCGCACCGTATGGCCCGCACTCGCTTCGCTGGTCGTGCTGGCGACCGGCGCGCTGCTCGCCTGGACGCTGGGACTGGTGAAGCCGATCCCGCCGCTCGGATTGTCGCATCTCGAGTTCGTGACGCCAGCCTGGGACGCGGCCACCCTGATCGGGCTCGGCGTGCCGCTCTATCTCGTGACCATGGCGTCGCAGAACCTGCCGGGCTTCGCGGTGCTGCGCGGCTCGGGCTACCGGCCGCCGACCCAGCCGGTCCTGGCGGTGACCGGCGGCGTCTCGCTCGCCACGGCCTTCCTCGGCGCTCACACGTCCAACCTGGCAGCCATCTCGGCGGCACTCTGCACCGGCCCCGACGCCCATTCCGATCCGGCGCAGCGCTGGAAGACCGGGCCGTTCTACGCGCTGTGGTGGGGACTGATTGCGCTGTTCGGCGCCTCGCTGGTCGGCCTGTTCGGCGCGCTGCCGCCGGCGCTGCTGATCACGGTTGCGGGCACCGCCTTGCTCGGTTCAACCGCCGGCGCGCTGGGCAGCGCTCTGGCCCACGACAAGGAACGCCTCGCCGCGGCCGGAACGCTCGCCGTCACCGTCTCGGGCGTCACCCTGATGGGCGTCGGCTCGGCGTTCTGGGGGCTGGTGTTCGGCCTGCTTGTGCTGGGCGCGGAACGGCTGGTCAGGCGCTGACCGGAAAGCGCGCCCCGTAGGATTCGAGCGGCAGGTCGAGGCCGCGGCACAGGAAGCTGATCGTGTGGTAGTAGCCGACCAGGGCGATCGCCTCGAGCAGTTGCGACTCGTCGAGGAGTGCGCGCGCCCGCCTCCAGGTGGGCGCCGCGATGGTGCGCAGTTCGACCAGGTCGTCGACCAGGGCCACGAGGGCGCCTTCGTCCGCCGCCCAGCACGCGGCATCGGCCGGGCCATGAACCGTGGCGGCGATCTCCGGGGCGCCGAAGCCCACCTTGTCGGCGAAGAAGGCGATGTGGACGCCCCACTCGTACTCGCAGCCGAGCCGCGCCGTGGTGCGGTCGATCACGATTTCGCGCTGGCGCAGGCTGAGCGCACCCTTGTCGAGCAGGCCGCCGGCGAACATTTTCTGAAACACCCGCGGGCTCCTTGCCATGGTGCGGAACAGCACCAGCGGCTCGATGCCCGGCGGCATGATGCGTTGCAGGGCGGCGGCGATGTCGGGTTCATACGGGGCCGGGGCCGGTTCGAGTCGGGGCATGGTCGATCTCCGTTGTTGCTACATATTATGTAGTGACGGGACGTGGCGTTCGCTACAGAAAATGTAGTAACATCCAGAAATAATCGGAGATCAGGAATGGCAAAGCGCGTTCGCGGATCGACGACCGGCCGGCCGGTCATGGTGCTGCTCGACCTGCTGGGCAGGCGCTGGACGCTGCGCATCGTCTGGGAGCTGCGCGATGCCCCGAGACGCTTCCGCGAGCTGCAGGACCTGATCGGGGCCAGCCCGACCATCGTCAACACGCGCCTGGGCGAGCTGCGCGAGGCGCGCCTGGTCGAGCTCGACGAGGCCGAGGGTTACCGGCTGACCGGGCTGGGGCGCGAGCTGCTGGCGCTCATGCTGCCGCTGCACCGCTGGTCGGAGAAGTGGGCGAGGGCGCTTTGAGGTGGGACTACTTGAGGAACGGGTTGTCGCCGCCGCGGCGCCGGCGCGGCGGGAACTGCTCGGCGAGATAGTCGAGGATCAGCGCGCGGTCCTCGGCCTTGACCGGCGGCATGCGGTGCTTCTCGAGCATCAGGTCGAAGGTCGAGTCCCACAGCTCGCGGGTCAGGCCCTGGGCCTTGATCAGCGCCACGCCATGACAGGCGGTGCAGGTATAGAATGTCAGTTCGCGGTTCTTGCCGTCGGGCAGATCCTCGACCTTGTCGTTGTGCGGCGGCGGCTTGCCCTTGTCGGGGTCGGGTTGCGCGACGACGGGCGCGGCCCCCTTGGAGGCAGCGGGTTGCGGCGGCACCCAGACATATTGGTTCTTGCGGAAGTCACCCGCGCGGTCGAACGCCAGCAGCAGAAACGTCGTCGTCAGGCTGATGACGACGACGTGCGTGATGGTGAGCTTCAAGATTCGACAAGGACGCGAATGCGGCTGACCGGGTTGCCGCCGTAGCCCTGGGGATTCCAGTTGGCAGCCTGGAACGGCTGGGTCGTGCCCTTGGTGTCGGTGGCCCTCGACCAGACCTCGTAGTAGCCCGAGGTCGGCAGGTCGATCGACGCGGTGAAGCGCTGCCAGGCGAACTTGTTCTTGGGCGCGTCGACCTTGGCGGTCTTCCAGGTGACGCCGTAGTCGGTCGAGATGTCGACCGACTTGATCTCGTTGTCGCCTGCCCAGGCGTGGCCGCGCAGGTCGAGCTTCTTCGTGCCGGCGGGCAGGCGGCTGCCGTCGGCCGGGAAGGTGACGACCGAGCGCACCGGCATCGATTCCAGGATCGCCATGTCCTTGTCGTCGCCCTTGCTGCCCGGCACGATCGGCTTCTTCGGCGTGCGGTAGGAGAAGCCGCCCATGCCCGGGCCGTCATGCTCCTTGTCGCGGATCCAGATGCGGGTCAGCCACTTGGTCGACAGCGAACCCGCCCAGCCCGGCACGATCAGGCGCACCGGGGCGCCATGGATCAGCGGCAGGTCCTGGCCATTGAGCTTGAAGGCGATCAGCGTGTGCTCCTCCATCGCCTTGGCGATCGGCATGCCGCGCGAGATGGTCGGCTTGTCGGTCTCGCCGGCCAGCGTCGGATCCTTGCCGTAGTGGCCGGTATAGACCGCCGAGGACTTGAGGCCTGCGGCCTTCAGCACGTCGGCCAGCCGCACGCCAGTCCACATCGGGCAGCCGGCGCCGCCGTTGGTCCACTGGTTGCCGCGCGCCTCGGGTGTGAAGAAGGAACGGCCGTTGCCGCCGCACTCGAGCATCAGCTGGTAGGTGACGTTGGGGAAGCGGCCGATCATCTCGGCGACGGTGAATTCCAGCGGCGTGTTGACCTCGCCGTCGACCTTGATCTTCCAGGTCTTGGCGTCGCCCGCTTCCGGCACCTGGCCGTTGTTGCGCACGAACAGCTTGTCGGTCGGCGTGACCGCATCGTCGAGCAACTCGGCCTGGGTCTCGGCGACCAGCGGCTTGTCGCCGAGCACCGCGAGCTTCGCCTTGCCGTCCATCTCGAGAAGCTTCGGTCCCTTGGCGGCGGGAGCGCCTTGCGCCAGCGCCCCGCCCATCGACGGCAACGAAGTGGCGAACGTGGCCATCCCCACTCCCTTCAAGAGAGTGCGGCGCGATGCGTTCCAGTTCTTCTTGTCCGGCGTATTCATGTCTTCCTCCACCCTGGAGGAATCTTATCGCACGGCCGGCGTTTGACGAAAGCAGGAAAACGCCCGGCCGAAGGAGCTGTCTAGGAGGCGATGCGCAGAAAGACCGGGAGCGGCCGAGATGGGGTCTTGCCTGACTGATGCGACCCGCTGGGGCCGCTCCCGACATCTCATTCGTGAGGTACCGCTATGCCGAAACCCGGATGATTGTCGCGGCAATCTTCGCGGCACGTTGGTTCGGTGGAAGCATCTAAACCTCCGCCTCTGTTGTAGTGTTGAAATTCAGTCACCAGGGCCCGGGCTTGTCAATGCACGAGTCGCGGCACGAGTAAGAGATCACAAGGGGGAAACGATGGAACGCGTGGCAACGGGGTACGGATTGATCGAAGGGCCGGTATGGGACACCGCGCGCGGCCTCTATTTCAGCGACGTCATGAACGGTGGCGTGTTCCTGCTCGACCGCGCCGGCAAGGTCACGCCGGCGATCGAGAAACGTCGCGGCATCGGCGGCATGGCGCTGCATGAATCGGGTGGCCTGGTGGTCGGCGGCCGCGACATCGCCTGGATGTCGCTGAAGGACTCGAGCAGCAAGACGCTTCTCGCCCAGAGCGACATTCCCGGCGCGGTCGGCTTCAACGACCTGACCACCGATGCTGCGGGCCGCGTCTATGTCGGCTCACTCGCCTACAAGGTGTTCGGCGGCGAGCCGATCAAGCCCGGCCATCTGCACGTCATCGATCTCGACGGCACCATGCGCACGTTGTCGGACAGCGTGATGCTGACCAATGGCCTGGGCTTCTCGCCCGACGGCACGAAGCTCTATCATTCCGACGCCCGCGCGCCGCTGGTGCGCGTCTACGACGTCAAGCCGGACGGCTCGGTCGGGCCGTGGCGCAAGTTTGCCTCGCTGGGCGAAGATCGCGTGCCGGATGGGCTGAAGGTGGCGGCCGACGGATCGGTCTGGGTGGCCGACGCGCATGGCGGTCGGGTTGCCGTGTTCAATCCCGACGGCAGCCATCGCAAGGACATCGCCGTACCGCTGCCGATGGTCACCAGCCTGTGCTTCGCCGGCGACGATCTGAAGGACCTCTACATCGTCACCGGCTCGCGCGGCGGCCCGAACGAGAATTGCGGCAGCATCTTCAAGCTGCGCGCCGACGTGGCCGGCCTGCCGTTGCCGCCGGCCAGGGTCAGGCTCGGGGTGTGAAGCTGTAGTCGCTCGCGCTAGATCTTCTCGATCACGGCCTTGCGGAAGCGCGCCATCTCGGCCAGCACCGCATCGGCGGTGGGCCGGCCGAAATCGATGTCGATCGCCCCGACGCCGAGCTGCTTCAGCGCCCGGAAGTCGCCGATCAGATCGGCCTCGCTGCCGGAGAACAGCCGGCGCTCGCCGTCATTGGCCTTGGGTGGAACGGCCGAGCCATAGCGCTTGACGCGAAAGGCAAGACCGACCGAGCCGGGCGTGCGGCCTGCCTTCTTCTCGGCCTCGCGCAGGCGCGCGATGCCCGCCTGCAGGCGCGGCAGGGTGTCGAGCAGGTGCTGGTTGGTGCT
>CAYZQZ010000279.1:0-1459 GCA_964480235.1 uncultured Reyranella sp.
GGTGCTGTGCATGGACGGCGTCGGCGAGTGGGCGACCACCTCGCTGGCGTGGGGCCAGGGCAACAAGCTCGAGATGCTGAAGGAAATCCACTTCCCGCACTCGCTGGGCCTGCTCTACTCGGCCTTCACCTACTACACCGGCTTCAAGGTTAACTCCGGCGAGTACAAGGTGATGGGCCTCGCGCCCTACGGCGAGCCCAAGTACAAGGACAAGATCCTCGAGCACATCGTCGACCTCAAGGAAGACGGCACGTTCCGTCTCGATCAGAGCTACTTCGACTACTGCACCGGCCTGCGCATGACCAACGACAAGTTCGCCGACCTGTTCGGTGGACCGCGGCGCACGCCCGAAGAACTGCTCGAGCAGAAGCACATGGATCTCGCGGCTTCGGTCCAGGCCGTGACCGAGGAGATCGTGATCCGTCTGGCGCGCTCGGTGCGCAAGGAGACCGGTGCCAAGAACATCTGCCTCGCGGGCGGCGTGGCGCTGAACTGCGTCGCCAACGGCAAGCTGTGGCGCGAGAACATCTTCGACGGCATCTGGGTGCAGCCCGCGGCCGGCGATGCCGGTGGCGCGGTCGGCGCGGCCTTCGCCGCCTATCATGGCTTCATGGGCCAGCCTCGCAAGCTCAACGGCCACATGGACGGTATGGCCGGCTCCTATCTCGGCCCGGTGTACGAGGACGACGAGATCGCCGAGCGGCTTACGGCGGTGGGCGCCAAGTTCACACGCCTGACGCGCGAGCAGATGATCGACCAGACGGCGCAGGCGCTGGCCGACGAAAAAGCCGTGGGCTGGATGCAGGGCCGGATGGAATTCGGTCCGCGCTCGCTCGGCGCCCGCTCGATCCTGGGCGATGCCCGCTCGCCGGGCATGCAGAAGACGCTGAACCTCAAGGTGAAGTACCGCGAATCATTCCGTCCCTTCGCGCCGGCGGTGCTGCGCGAGGATGTCGACAAGTACTTCGATTTCAATACCGACAGCCCCTACATGTTGATGGTGGCGCCGGTGGTCGAGAGCCGCCGCCGCAAGATGACCGCCGAGGAAGAAAAGCTGTTCGGCATCGACAAGCTGAACGTGCCGCGCTCGGACATCCCGGCGGTGACGCATATCGACTACTCGGGCCGCATCCAGACCGTGCACGAAGAGACCAACAAGCCGTTCTACGACCTGATCTCCTCGTTCAAGGCCAAGACCGGCAGCTCGGTGATCGTGAACACCTCGTTCAACGTGCGCGGCGAGCCAATCGTGTGCACACCGGAAGACGCCTGGCGCTGCTTCATGGGCAGCGAAATCGAGGTGCTGGTGGTCGGCAACTGCTTCCTCAGGAAGGAAGACCAGGACCCGGCCCTGAAGCTCGACTACAAGAACGCCTTCGAGCTCGACTAGCGCACATGCGGGCAGTCGTCTGCGATCGCCTGGGCGATCCGTCTGTCCTGAAAATCGAAGAACGACCGA
>CAYZQZ010000279.1:1559-2667 GCA_964480235.1 uncultured Reyranella sp.
GTCGTCTGCGATCGCCTGGGCGATCCGTCTGTCCTGAAAATCGAAGAACGACCGATTCCCCAGCCGGGGCCGACCGACATCGTGATCCGGGTCGGTGCGGCGGCGGTCAATTTTCCCGACGTCCTCACGGTCTCGGGCGACTACCAGCATAAGCCAGAGCTGCCTTTCGTGCCCGGCATGGAAGGGGCGGGGACCGTTCACGCCGTCGGCGCCGAGCGCACCGACTGGAAGCCCGGCGACAAGGCGATCTTCGGCATTCGTCCCGGCGCCTTTGCGGAGTACGTGACTGTGCCGCGCAAAGGCCATTTGCTGCGCTTGCCCGAAGGCTGGTCCTTTGCCGAGGGCGCGGGCTTCCGCGTGGCCGCCACCACCGCCTATCACTCGCTCATTCATCGCGCAGCCTTGCGAATGGGCGAAGTGGCGCTGATTCACGGCGCATCGGGCGGCGTCGGCCTGGCGGCCGTGCAGCTCGCCAAACATCTCGGCGCACGGGTGATCGCTACTGGCGGCGACGACAAGCGCCTCGCGATCGTGAAGCAGAACGGCGCCGACGACGTCGTGAACTACCGGACGTCGGACTTCGTCGCGGCAGTGAAGGAGCTGACCGCGGGCAAGGGCGCCGACGTGATCTACGATCCGGTGGGCGGCGAGGTGCTGGAGAAGTCCATGCGCGCCGCCGGCTACGGGGCCCGGCTGCTCGTGGTCGGCTTCACGTCGGGCGGGCCAAGCAAGCTCATGTCCAACCACGTGCTGATCAAGGGGCTCACCGTCATGGGCGTGCGCGCCGGTGAGACGCTGCTGCGCCAGCCGCACCTGGGCTACAGCTACGCCGAGCTGCCAACACTCGCGGCGGCGGGTGTGATGCGCCCGCACATCTCCCACCGCTTCCCTATGGAGCGTGTCGCCGACGCCTTTCGCGTCCTGCTGGACCGTCAGGTCGTGGGCAAAGCAGTGATTGAGATGTAGCGGCTCCCGTACCTATTCTGAACCGCGCGGGCTCTCGCGCTTGATTACAAGCGCTGCTGCCCGCCGGCGCATATGAATGCGCCTACTTCCACAAGATGGAAACGCGGCGATCCTTTTCCGAATCGTTCATGCTGCCGAAGCT
>CAYZQZ010000279.1:2767-5788 GCA_964480235.1 uncultured Reyranella sp.
CTGCCGAGATCGAACAGGACGAAGGGTGTATTGGGCCCGATCGACATGCCGCGCGCGCAGCTGCCCACCGACTGGGCAAAAGACGGACCCGCCAGCACCACGGCGGCAGCCAGTACAGAAGCGAAGCGAATCATGGCAATTCTCCCTTTAGGGCCATCTCGACGAATGGCAGCCGATCGTTGCCGAAAAACATCTTGCCGTCGACAAAACAGGTGGGGGCGCCGAACACGCCCCGCACCACGGCTTCCTCGGTGATCATTTTGAGGCGCTCCTTGACGTCGGCATCCTGGATACGGCGGCCGAATTTCAGGGCGTCGAGGCCGGCCTCGGTCAGCACTTTGGCAACCTCGCTCAGGTCGTTGAGGTTGCGGCCGTCGACCCACATCGCCTTGTACATCGCCGGGTGGTAGTGCTCGAACACGCCGTCGATCTGCGCGGCGGTGGCACCCCGCATCAGGTTCAGCGTGTTCACCGGGAAATGCGGATTGCGGTTGAACGGCACCTTGTAGAAGCGCGCCCACATCGGCATGTCGAAGGCGCTCCACTGGGACTTGAGTGCCACTGTCATGGGCGAGGCGTTTCCGGTCGACTTGAAGACGCCGCCCAGCAACATCGGTTTGCGCTGCAAAGCGGCGCCCGTGCGCCGGGCGATGGTCTCGACCTGGGTGTCGGCCAGGTAGGAATAGGGGCTGCCGTAGTCGAAGTAGAATTCCAAGGTGCGAGCCACGACCGTCTCCTGTTGCTTGTCGGCAGGCTGCGCCCCTTCTAGCCTTGGCTCAAGAAAGATCAGGGAAGGAACGCATGAGCCGGGTTGCGGGCAAGGTCGTACTGGTGACCGGTGCAGGATCGGGTATCGGTCGCGCTGCGGCGATCCTGTTGGCGAAGGAGGGCGCCACGGTGATTGTGAGCGACATCAACAAGCCGGGTGGCCTGGAAACCGTGCAGCAAATCGCCCAGATCAATGCAGGAGCCAAGGCGCGCTTCGAGGAGCACGACACGGCCAGGGAAGCCGACTGGAAGCGCATCATCGACGGCATCCTCGAACGCGAAGGCCGGCTCGACGGCCTTGCCAACAATGCCGGCATTGCCGGACCTTTTCCCTCGACCTTCGAGACCGAGACCGTCGAGCAGTGGCGGCGCATGTTGTCGATCAACGTCGAGGGCGTGTTCCTTGGCTGCAAGTATGCCGTGCCGGCGATGCGCAAGTCCGGCGGTGGCTCGATCGTCAACACCTCCTCGCTGGCGGCTTTCGTCGGCACGCCGGCGCTGTCGGCCTACGGTGCCAGCAAGGGCGCGGTGCGGCAGTTCACCAAGACGGTGGCGATGGACTGCGCGCGCAAGGGCTACAAGGTGCGCTGCAATTCGGTTCACCCCGGCATCATCATGACGCCGATGGGCCAGGGCATCCTGCCCAACGACAAGGCGAAGGAGCGGGCATTGAAATCGATCCCGATCGGCGAATTCGGCGCGCCCGAGGACATCGCCTATGGCATCCTGTACCTGCTTTCCGATGAGTCCCGCTTCGTCACCGGCTCTGAGCTGGTGATCGATGGCGGCATGAACGCGATCTGACGGGCGAGGCGGAGATGCAACACGCAGATCAGGTGGCCTACATCGAGCGCATGCTCGGCATGGCGCGCGCCAACGCGCGCGACGCCGGCGAACTGAGCTACTGCTCGGTCGAGGAGTATTTCGACGACAAGCGCTTCGCGCGCGAACAGGAGATTCTGTTCCGCAACTATCCGATCGTCGTCGGCTTCTCCGCACAGCTGCGCAAGCCCGGCGACTTTCTGACCAACAACGACACCGGCCAGGCGATCCTCGTGACGCGTGGACTGGACGGCAGGCTGCGGGCGTTCCTGAACGTATGCCGTCATCGCACCGCCACCGTCGAGTTGGCGCCCTGCGGCTCGAACAAGCGCGCCTTCGTCTGCCCGTATCATGGCTGGACCTATGACCTCACCGGCCGCTTGGTCGGCATCACCGACGGCGCCTGGTTCGGCGACGTCGACAAGCCGACGCACGGGCTGAAGCCGCTCGCGGTCGCCGAACGCTGCGGCCTGGTCTTCGTCATGCCGAAGGCGCTGGAGGCAGGCCAAGTGGCGGAAGGGGCCCCCGATCTCGATCTGGATGCTTTCCTGGGGCCGGTGACGGACGACCTGAAATCCTGGGACATGCAGACGTGGGAAGTGCAGTCGACCACGCCGCTGCGGCCCAAGATGAACTGGAAGCTGGTGATCGATACCTTCCTCGAGCTCTATCACTTCCGGTATCTGCACGGGAAAAGCGTGGCGCCGCTGTTCCTCGACAACATCACGAGTTACGAGCGCCGCGGCCGCCACTCGCGCTTCGCCGTCTGCAAGCCGTCGATCCTGGAGGTCGAGAACCAGCCGCGCGAGGCGTGGCGCCTGCGCGACCATGCGGTCGTGCTCTACAACCTGTTCCCCAACACGGTGCTGGCCTATACCGCCGACCATTGCGGGGTGTTCACGTCCTACCCGGTGACCCCGGATGAATCGCTGATCAACGTCTCGATCCTGGTCGACCCGGTCGAGCGGGCCAAGCGGCACGAGAAATACTGGAAGACCAACCAGGACCTGATCCTGGCCGCGCTCGACGAGGACTTCACCGTCGGCGCCACCATCCAGGCCAATTTCCGGAGCGGAGCCAACAAGGTCCAGACCTTCGGGAAGTTCGAGAAGGCGCTGGGCTGGTATCACGAGGACCTGACCAACGCGTTGGCCTAGCCCAGCGCCGGCGGCGTGTAGCGCTGCAGGGAGCTGGCGCGCCTGTGAAAGCGCGTTAGCGACCGAAGCGCGGGCGCCGCACCGTGCAGAATGGAACACGGTCCTGAAACGAAAAAGCGGGCCGTGAGGCCCGCTCTGAATTCTTGCTCTTTCTGAACCGTGCGGGCTCTCGCGCTTGGTTACAAGCGCTGCCGCCCGCCGTTGACGATCAACTAAGCGCCGTAGGCGCTTATTTGATCGTCACCTGATGCGTCAGCTTTTCGCCGTCGGTGAT
>CAYZQZ010000280.1:0-5750 GCA_964480235.1 uncultured Reyranella sp.
CGTCGAAGCGGCCGCGCGATTCGTCCATGCTGAGGCGGAAGGCCGCGAACTCGCGTCGGGCGAGGCCGCGCCCCATGCCGAGCCTCAACCGCCCGTTGCTCAGCATGTCGAGCACGGCGGCGTTCTCGGCGACACGCAACGGATCGTGCCAGGGCAGGATCACGGCGGCCGTGCCGATATCGATATTCGGGCAGAGCGCACTGAGATGCATCATCAGCGCGAGATTGTCGGGCACGAAGGAATAGTCGTTGAAATGATGCTCGGCCGACCACAGGCAGTCGAAGCCCGAGTCGGCGGCGATGCGGGCCAGCCGGATCTCCTCCTCCCACACGCGCTCGTCGGGGCAGTTCTCCCAGCCGTAGCTGGCGAAAACCATCATCATGCCGACATCCATGGCGCTTCCTCCGATTTCGTTTGTTGTCCCCATGCTAGCAATAATTCCCGGTTTGGGAGAGCATGCCTTCACATGCCTGTCCTGCCCCTCCTTCTCGAGCAATCCTCCCGCTGGTACAGCTTTGCCGGCCCGATCGCTGGCATCCTGCTGCTGGTCGCCTGTATCGCTCTGTGGTTCGGCTGGCGCCGCGGCCTCGGCAACATGAGGTCGAGCAACCTGGTGGCGCTGATGGCGACGTTCGCGATCGCCTTCTGGGCGCTGCTGTTGCCAGTGGGCTGGGAGTTCCGTCTCGACAAGGACGGTGTGACACTGTCGGCGCCCTTCGATCCCATGGCTGACAAGGGCCGCATCGCCTGGCGCGATCTGAAAGCGGCCCAGTTCGGCACACGCGACAGCGTGCCGACGCTCGAATTTGTGAGCGACAAGGGCAAGCTCACGCTCGACACGCTGGAACAGGTGCCGGCCGCCTTCTGGCCGGCGATGGTCGCGACGATCGAGGTTAATGCGCCTGCCGCGCTCAAGCCAAATGCAGCCGAATGGCTGGCGCAAGCCAGGCAGAAGGCCGCGCCGCTCAGCGGGCAGATGATGCTGCAGGGCTATATCGCCAAGGACGGTTCTGGAAAGGAGCTGAAGTAGGCAGGGAGGGTGGCACCGTGTGCGAAGCGCTGGCTTCGCCAAAGTGGCGCAATCATGTCATCCTGAGCGATGCGAAGGATCTACGGGGTAGACCGCAGGCCGCGTTACCACGCTAGGTCCTTCGCTGCGCTCAGGACGACAGAGCAGAGAGAAGGGCGCCACGGAGTGGCGCGCTCCCAGCTACTTCGCCGCCGCGTGCTGCTTGGCGCCGTCGAGGACCACGCCCTCGTAGCCCTTCTGGGCAACCGAGGTGATGCGTTCGACGTATTTCGGCGCGCCGCCGTTGTAGACGAAGTAACGGACCTTGCCTTCCTCGTGGCCGGGGACGTTCGAGTTGTAGCCGGTGAACCAGCCTTTGGCTTTCCGCATCAGCATCATCGAGTACATGCTGACGACGTGCGCGGTCCAGCGCGCCTCGGCCTCGGCCGTGGCCTCGAAGCGCGTGTCGCCACGCTTCCAGACATATTTCAGGAACTCGGTCGACCAGTTGACGCCGGTCTCGATACCGCGCGGATAGTTGGTCGAGGCCGAACCTGATTGCGGACCCGCCGGCATCAGCAGGTTCGGGAATCCATGGATCATCATGCCAAGGAAACTCGAGCAGGAATCCCGCCACTTGTCGCGCAGGGTCTGTCCGCCGGTGCCGCGGATGTCGATGTGATCGAACGCGCCGGTGATGGCATCGAAGCCGGTGGCATAGACGATGATGTCGAACTCGTACTCCCGCTCCGTCGTCTTCAGCCCCTTCTCGGTGACCCGGGTGAGCGGCGTCGACTTGAGATCGACCAGGTGCACGTTGGGCCGGTTGTAGGCCTCGAAGTAGTGCGTCTCCAGCGGCACGCGCTGGACGCCAAAGCCGTGATCCTTCGGGATCAGCAACTCGGCGACCTTGGGGTCCTTGACGCGCCGGCGAATACGTTCGGCGATATACTCGGAGAGCTCGGCATTGGCCGCCTCGTCCATGAAGATCTCGCGGAAATTGGCCAGCCAGATGCCGAAGCCTGGCTCGCCGTAGAGCCTGTCCCAGGTCTTCAGCCGTTCCTCGCGACTCACCTCATAGAACCCGCGCCGGTCCGGTTCGTGCTCGAAGCCGCCCGGCGAACGCGCACAGGCGGCGAAGATCTCGTCGTAGCGCTTGCGGATGTCGGCCATCTCCCGCTCGGAGATCAGGCTGTTGTTGAGCGGCGCGCTCCAGTTCGGCCGGCGCTGGAACACGGTGAGGTCACCCACCTTGTCTGCGATCTCGGCGATCACCTGGATGGCGGTGGCCCCGGTGCCGATCACCGCGACCTTCTTGCCAGTGAGATCGACGCCTTCCTTTGGCCAGTAGTAGGTGTGGAACGATGGCCCCTTGAAGGAATCCATGCCTTCCAGGCGAGGCAGGGTCGGCTGCGACAGCAGTCCGAGCGCCATCACCACGAAACGGCAGGTCATCTCGCGCGTCGGCCCGTTGCGTTCCCCGGGCCCCTCTTCCCCCTGCTCGTCGCGCACGGTGAGGCGCCACAGCCGATTGGCCTCATCCCAGTGCGCCGCCGTGACCCGCTGATTGAACTGCATATGCCGGCGCAGGTTGAACTTGTCGGCCACGAAGTTGAGATATTTCAGGTTCTCGGGCTGGCTGGAGAAACGCTCCTTCCAGTGCCACTCATCGAGGACCTCGCGCGAGAAGGAATAGCCATAGGTGTAGCTCTCCGAATCGAAGCGCGCTCCGGGATAGCGGTTCCAGTACCAGGTGCCGCCGAGATCGCCCGCCAATTCGAGGACGGTCGCCTTTACACCCAGATCCTGCAGCAGCTTGATCTGATAGATGCCGGCCACGCCGGCGCCGATGACGATGACTTCGTAGTCAAGGGTGGTTGTCATGGCCAAAGGATGGGGCGTTCCAAGCCTGCGGACAACGGGGAAGCTGGGCTGTTTGCCGCCCCGTTTCGCGGTTCGCAGGGGCCTCTCCCCCTCTTATTTGGAGTGCGCAGGAGGCCAGGTCAGGGCCGCGCGAAGACCATCGGCGGGATATGAGCCCACCTTGCGTCACATCGATTGCAGTCAATGCCCTCGCCAAACTCCGCCGAATCTTCTTCAATCGGACCACCAACAATGAAGGAGGAACGCATGAGGACGAACAGAAGGCTTTTCATCGCCGGAGCCGCGGGCGCTTCGGCCGCGACCATCCTGGGAACGGCGCCGGCGGTTCACGCCCAGAAGAAATACGATGACGGCGCGTCGGACACCGAGATCAAGATCGGCAATACCAATCCCTACAGCGGCCCGGCCTCGGCCTATGCCGCGATCGGCAAGACGATCGACACCTATTTCAAGTCCGTAAACGACGCGGGCGGCATCAACGGCCGCAAGGTCAAGTTCATCTCGCTGGACGACGGATACGTCCCGTCCAAGACCGTCGAGTTGGTGCGCCAGATGGTGGAAGGCGACAAGATCTTCGCGTTGTTCCAGTCGCTCGGCACGCCGTGCAACACCGCGATCCACAAATACATGAACACCAGGAAGGTGCCGCAGCTCTACGTCGCCACCGGCGCCTCGAAATGGGGCAACCCCAAGGAATTTCCGTGGACGATGGGCTTCCAGCCCGACTACCACACCGAGGCGGTAATCTACGCCAAGCATGCGCTCGCCAACGTCAAGGACCCCAAGATCGGCGTGCTTATCCAGAACGACGATTTCGGCCGAGACTATCTCGGCGGCCTCAAGGAAGGCCTCGGCAAGGACGTCGACAAGATCGTCAAGACGGTGACCTTCGAGGCGACCGACCCGACGGTCGACAGCCAGGTCATCCAGCTGAAGGATTCAGGCGCGAACATCTTCATGAATTTCGCCGGACCGAAGGCCGGGGCCCAGGCCATCCGCAAGGCGGTCGATATCGACTGGAGGCCCGTCCAGTATCTCACCAACGTCTCGGTCTCGGTTGCTGCCGTGATGAAGCCGGCCGGCTTCGAGAATGCGCAGGGCATCATGACCGCGTCCTACCTGATGGATTCCACCGACAAGCAGTGGGACACCCACGAGGAGATGAAGACCTGGCGGGCGTGGATGGACAAGAACATGCCCGGCGCCAACAAGGCGGACGCCAACCATGTCTACGGTTATGCCGTCTCCTACTTGATGACTGAAACGTTGAAGCGCTGCGGCAACGACCTGACCCGCGCCAACCTGATGAAGCAGGCAGCCTCCTTCCAGAAATTCCGGGTGCCATTGCTGCTGCCCGGCATCTTCATCAACACCAGCCCGACGGATTTCTACCCGATTCAGGCCGTCCAGCTGCAGCGCTTCAAGGGCGAGACCTGGGAGTTGTTCGGCGAGGTCATGCACGCTGAGAGTACGTGACGCTCGCATTCATCCCCTCCCCCGTCATACGAGGGAGGTGGATGAGGGCGGGCCTACCGCCTCGCCGCCAGCGCGCGGTTCTCGAGGCGGCTCAGCACCCGGACCATCGGCCACAGGATCAGGAAATAGACCACCGCCGCCATGACGATCGGCGTCGGATTGAAGGTCAGGCTCTGCGCCTGGCGCGCCTGGTAGAGCAGTTCGGGGACTGCCACGACGCTGCCGAGCGAGGTGAGTTTCACCACTTCCAGCGTGTTGCTGAGCAGGTCGGGCAACACGTTGCGCACCGCCTGCGGCAGCACGATATAAATCATAGCCTGCAGACGGCTAAGACCGGTCGAGCGCGCCGCCTCGACCTGGCCGTTCGGGATCGATTCGATGCCGGCGCGCAGGATCTCGCCGTAATAGGCGCCGGTATTGAGGAAGAAGGCGATCGCCACGCAGGCGAAGCCGCCCAGTTCCAGCCCCGCGAACGGCAGGCCGGCAAACAGCAGGATCAGCAGCACCAGGGGTGGAAAGGCGCGGAAGAAATCGACCCAGGCGATCAGCGGCCAGCGGATTAGCCGGCTCCGGCTATGCGCCAACAGCGCCAGCACGATGCCGCCCAGCAGGCCGAGCGGCACGACCAGCAGCGACAGCAGGATCGTGTTGAGCAGGCCCTGGATCACGATCGGCAGCGCTGCCGTCGCAATCTCGACGTTGAAGAAGGACTGGATCAGCTCGTCCATGGGCTCAGCGCTTCCACGCGAAGCGCGTCTCTATCCAGCGCCCGAGCACGACCACGGGGATGAACAGGACCAGGTATGCCGCCGCGCCCATCATCAGCGGCGAGGGATTGTAGGAGTTCGACATCGCCGAACTCGCCATGCCGAGGATCTCGTGCAGCGCCACCACGGTGCCGAGAGCGGTGCCCTTGGTGATGGCAATGGTGCGGTTGGTCAGCGGCGCGATGGTGAGGCGCAGCGCCTGCGGCAGGATCACGTTCAGCAGCGTCTGCACGAACCCCAGCCCGGTCGAGCGCGCTGCCTCCCACTGCCCTTTCGGGATCGAGGTGATCCCGGCCCAGAAGATCTCCTCAGCGAACGCCATCAGCACCAAAGCAAGCGACAGCCAGGTCGAGACGAAGGCCGATGGCGTCAGCCCGGCCGACGGCAGGCCGAAATAGATCAGCACGATCACCACCAGCGGCGGCAGCGAGCGGAACAGATCGACCACGAACACGATCAGGAAATTGACCGGCCGGATGGCCAGGCTGCGGATCAGGGCGAGGAGCTGTTCGGCCCCCACGGGCAGCTTGGCGCACAGTTCCTTGGCGATGGTGGGTACGGAATCGATCTGGAAGAGCTCCAGGCGCTCGGTGGTGGCGCAGATACAGTCCACG
>CAYZQZ010000281.1:0-5743 GCA_964480235.1 uncultured Reyranella sp.
TCGCCTGCTCGGTGAAGGCCTTGGTCTTGGCCGCCGCCTCGGCTCCCGCCTTGCCGCGGTCGAACGAGGTGATGACCTTGTCGCCGACCTTGATGGTCGCGACGGTGCCCGCAGGCGCCGCCACGTTCGCGTAGTTCACCGAGTTGGTCGCCAGGAAGGACTTGGCGACGTCGCACGAAGTCGTGAACGACGCCGTACCGGTCGGGTTGAACTGGAACGAGCACTCGTTCGGATCGGCGGTCACGGTGACCGGCGACTTCTCGAGGGCCTGCTCCAGGACCGGGTTCACCGCGTTGGTGAGCGCTTTGAACAACGGGAAGTAGGTGACCATCGCCAGCAGGCAGCCCGCGAGGATGATCGGCTTGCGGCCGATCTTGTCCGACAGCCACCCGAAGAAGATGAAGAACGGCGTTCCGATCGCGAGCGCCGCGGCGATCACGATGTTGGACGTCGTGGCGTCGAGCTTCAGCGTCTGGGTGAGGAAGAACAGCGCGTAGAACTGTCCGCAGTACCATACGGCGGCCTGGCCGGCGGTGCCGCCGAGCAGCGCGATGATCGCGATCTTGGCATTCTCCCAGCGACCGAAAGCCTCGCGCAACGGCGTCTTGGAGTGCCGGCCCTCTTCCTTGATCTTCTTGAACGCCGGCGATTCCTCGAGCTGCAACCGGATCCAGATCGAGACGCCCAGCAGGATGATCGAGAGCAGGAACGGCACCCTCCAGCCCCACTCGGCGAACTGCGCCGGCGTCATGTTGAGACGCAAGCCCAGCACGACAAGCAGCGAGAGGAACAGGCCGACGGTCGCCGTGGTCTGGATCCACGAAGTGTAGAAGCCGCGGCGGCCGTGCGGCGCGTGCTCGGCGACGTAGGTCGCCGCACCGCCATATTCGCCACCCAGTGCCAGGCCCTGCAGCAGGCGGCAGACGATGAACAGCACCGGAGCGGCGAAGCCGATCGAGGCGTAGCTCGGCAGCAAGCCGACCACGAAGGTCGCGAGGCCCATCAGGGTCATCGTGACCAGGAAGGTGTACTTGCGGCCGATCAGGTCGCCCAGGCTGCCGAAGAACAGCGCGCCGAAGGGACGGACGGCGAAGCCCGCCGCGAAGCCCAGCAGCGTGAAGATGAAGCCCGCGGTCGGATTCACCCCGGAGAAGAAGTTGGCGGCGATGTTGGCGGCAAGCGCGCCGGCCAGATAGAAGTCGTACCATTCGAAGATGGTGCCAACCGACGAGGCGAGAATGACCTTGCGGTCCTCCGCCGACATGGGCCGGGGTGTGCCGGCCGTGGCTGCCATTGCCATTCTATTTTGCTCCTTGGTGTTTCCCCGGGCGCCCTTGGGTCGGGCGTCTCGACTTATTGCCGCCTCATTTCACTATACGTGAGCTATGATGGAACCCCCTACTTTGGTCGAAGGGCGTGTTGATATGGCTGAGCCGTCGTCCATGCCGCGGTCGTTCCTGGTCGCCGACGACCATCCGATGGTCCGCGACGCGCTGGTCACCGCGCTGTCCCAGGCCTTCGCAGGCGCGGTCCTGTCCACGGCCGGCAGCCTCGGAGAAGTGCAGGCCGCCCTCGACCGGCAACCCGAGATCGACGCTCTGCTGCTCGATCTCGACATGCCGGGCATGGACGGGTTGACCGGCCTCGCCCTGTTGCGATCGGAGCATCCGACGGTGCCGATCATCGTGGTGTCGGCGGCGCGCGATGCCGCCGTGGCGCGCAAGACCTTCGACCTCGGCGCCTCGGCCTATGTCGACAAGAAGGCCTCGCTCGAGGAGATCGCGGGAACCGTGCGGGCCGTGCTCGACGGCGAGATCATCTCGCCGCCCGAGGCCACTTCCGATTCCTTCGCCCAGCGCGCCGCGCAGCTCACGCCGCAGCAATGGCGCGTGCTCGCCCTGATGGTGCAGGGCGACCAGAACAAGCAGATCGCCTACAAGCTCGGCGTCGGCGAGCCCACCGTGAAGGCGCACGTCACTGTGATCCTGCGCAAGCTGGGCGTGCGCTCGCGCACCCAGGCTGTCATCGAGGCCCGCGGTCTCGCGCTGCCGACCTCCTAGCTCCCTCCCCATTCAGATGGGGAGGAGGTCGATTTAGGCCGTCAGTCCCACGGCGCGTTCGCGCAGACGCAGGAGGGCGCGCAGGGCGGCGGGCTTGATCGGTTTGTGCAGGAGATCGACTTGGCGCGCCCGGGCGCGCAACCGTAGCGTGGGATCGCGGTCGGCCGTGACCAGGGCCGCCGGCACGGCCCTCTCCCAGACGCGCCGCAACTCGGCGACAACGTCGAGGCCATCCTCATTGTCGAGATGGAGGTCGGCCAGCACAAGATCGGGCAGGCGGCCGGCTGCCCTCACCCGTTCCAGCGCCTCGGCCTGGCCGGCCGCCACCGCGACCTCGCAGCCCCAGCCTTCCAGAAGAGTCGCCATCGCTTCGCGCACCCGCGCCTCATTGTCGATGCAGAGCACGAAGCTGCCGGCTTCCAGCGCCGGCGCGGGCTGCAGGACGGAGGCCGGCAGGGGGGCCGCCACCACCGCCGGCACGAGCGGCACCGTCACCGAAAAGGTCGAGCCGCGGCCGGGCGCCGAGGCCAGCCGCACCGGCAGTTCCAGCATGCGGCCGATGCGCTCGACGATCGCCAGGCCAAGGCCCAGCCCACGCTCCTCGCGCGGCCGTTCGTCCTCGGGCTGCAGCCGCACGAACTCCTCGAAGATCAGTGCCTGCTTGTCGGGCGCGATGCCCGGGCCGTTGTCCCTGACTTCGATGCGCAGCCTGCCGTCTTCGCGTCGGCAGCCCAGCAGCACGCGTTGCGGCTTGCCCTCGCTGCGGCCGTAGCGCAGCGCGTTGCTCAGCAGGTTCTGCAGGATACGCCGCAGGAAGGCTGGATCGGTTTCGACGAAGGCGCGGGTCGGCACGACGATCAGTTCGACGCCGCGGCGCTGTGCCACCGCCGCGAACGCCGTCGCCAGCGAATCGAACAGCGGCTGCAGCGCAAAGGCGCGCTTCTCGGGCTTGAAGGCGCCAGCATCGAGCTTGGAAATGTCGAGCAGGGCGTCGAGCAGCGATTCGACGGCCCCCAGGCTCGCGTCGACCTTGCCGCCGAGGTCGTTGCCGGGATCGCGATCGATCATCGCCGCCGTGAACAGCCGGGCGGCGTGAAGCGGCTGCAGCAGATCGTGGCTTGCCGCCGCGATGAAGCGCGTCTTGCCGAGATTGGCCGCCTCGGCCTCGGCACGGCTCGCCTCGAGTTCGGCTGTGCGCTCGATGACGCGCTGCTCCAGGGTTTCCTTCGACTGGCGAAGCTGGCGATCGCTGTCGAGCAGCGCCTCGGCGGTACGCACACGCGCGGTGACGTCGTTGCAGGTCGCGACGAAGCCGCCGTTGGGCAGCGGATCGAGGCGCAACTCGACGACGCGGCCATCCTCGGTCGTGACCTCGTGGGTCTGCGCCGCGTCGGGAAGCCTGAGCAGCGGATGTTCGAGCGGCAACAGGGTGGCGAAGCGGTCGTTGGAGATCTCCAGCCGGCCCTCCTTGTCGAAGGCGGCGATGCCCATGCCGACATGGTCGAGCGTGTTGCGCAGGATCTCGTAGTTGTAGCGGATCGCCTCGGAGGCCTCGTCGATAAGCGCTCGCGCGCTGCGCGGCAGCAGGCGGCCGCGCCGGCCGTAGGCGCCGACGATGACGCGCGCCGATGCAGCACCCAGGGTACCCGACAGCACGCGCTCGGTGCGCGCGAGTGCCGCCTCGAGCGAGAGCGGCCCCTCGCCCATTTCGCGCTCAGCGCGCTCGGGCCCGACGAAGCGGGCCAGCAGTTCGCGCAGCTCGTAGATGCGGGCGGCGTCCGCCGGGACGGGCTTGTGCAGCGGCGGCTCGCCGTCGAGCGGGATCTCGGCGCCGAGCACGAAGGCGTCAGCCTGCTCGGCGTCGGCGCCGCGGGCACGCACCAGCAGGGAGACGCCGACGAGCAGCAGTGTGTTGACCACGATGCCGGCCAGGAAGCCCTGCAGCACCGAATCGAGCTGATCGAAGGGCGACGGCAGCCAGGCCTGCAGCGGCGCGGCGGCGCGCTGCTCCAGCGTCGGCAGCAGCAGCGCATAGAGCCAGACGACGAAGCCGCCGGCCAGGCCCGCCACGACGCCGTAGCGATGGGCGCGCCGCCAGTAGAGGCCGAGCACCAGGCCGGGCGCAAAGTTGGCGACGGCGCAGAAGCTGATCAGGCCGATCGAGGCGAGCGGCAGGTAGCCCGAGATGCTGCGCTGGTAGGCGTAGGCCGCCATCAGGATGAGCACCACGGCGGCGCGGCGCACGAACACGACCAGCGGGCCCATCGCACGCTCGCCACCGCCCCAGCCGTCCTTCGCCCAGCCGCCCTGCCGGCGCAGCAGATAGGGCATGACCAGTTCGTTGCCGATCATGCCCGACAGCGCCATGCAGGCGACGATCACCATTGAAGTGGCGGCTGAGAGTCCGCCGATGAAGACGAAGGCCGAGAGCCAGCTTTCGCCGGCGCCGAGCGGCAGCTTCAGCACGAACAGGTCGGGGTTGGCGGCGCTGCCCAGCACCAGCATGCCGGCCGCCGCAATCGGGATCACGAACAGGTTGATCAGCGCGAGATAGGTCGGGAACAGCCAGCGCGCGGTACGCAGCGACGCGGGATGCCCGTGCTCGACCACCGCGGCATGGAACTGGCGCGGCAGGCAGAGGAAAGCCATGGCCGACAAGAGCGACATCACAACCCAGGTGAGCGGCGAGCCTTCGTGCAGCACCTTCTCCGCGACCTCGGGCACGTCGGTCATGCGGGTCCACAGGTCGAACGGGCCGTCGAAGATCACCCACAGCACGAACGGGCCCACGGCCAACAAGGCGGCGAGCTTGACCACCGACTCGAAGGCCATCGCCAGCATCATGCCGCGATGCTGTTCCGAGGCCGATACGTTGCGCACGCCGAACAGGATGGTGAACACCGCCATCAGCGCGGCCACGATCAGCGGCGTGTCGGTATGCACGCCGCCGCCGCTCCACGGTGTCGGCCGGGCAATGATCGGGAATGACGACGACACGGCCTGCAGCTGCAGCGCGATGTAGGGCAGCACGCCGATCGTGGCGAACAAAGTTGCGGCGACGCCGACGGTCCGGCTCTTGCCGTAGCGCGAGGCGAGGAAGTCGGCGATCGACGTGACGTTGTGGCGCTTGGCCAGCCGCACCAGCTTGCGCAGCAGCGGATAGCCCGCCGTCACCACCAGGGCCGGTCCGGTATAGATCAGGATGAATTCCAGACCGGCCGTCGAGGCGCGGCCGACCGCGCCGTAGAAGGTCCACGAGGTGCAATAGATGCCGAGGGACAGGCCGTAGACCACCGGGGCCAGCCGGCTCGCCGACCAGGCGCCGGCATGGCGGTCGCCGAACCAGGCCACGGCGAAGAGCAGGCCGAGATAGGCCAGCGACAGCGCCAGGACGAAGGGTTCGGCGATCATGGTTTTGGGCGTTTCCGAATGCATTGAACCCCGGCGAGGGGGTCGCTACAACCCCGCCCACACCGGGGAATCACAATGGCTTCGTATCAGTACGTCTACGTCATGAAGGGTCTGAACAAGACCTTTCCAGGCGGCAAACAGGTCCTCAAGGACATCTGGCTGAGCTTCCTGCCGGGCGCCAAGATCGGCGTGCTGGGCCTCAATGGCGCGGGCAAGTCGACCCTGCTCAAGATCATGGCGGGCGAGGATGACAGTTTCACCGGCGAGGCCTG
>CAYZQZ010000282.1:0-5730 GCA_964480235.1 uncultured Reyranella sp.
GGGCAAGCACGCGCCCAGGGAGCACTGAGCTTCTGACGCCAGAGCAGCGACGCTGCTCACTTTCCAACTTGTCCTGAACGCCCTGGCGCTCGGCATGGCCTACGCGCTGGTGGCGCTGGGCTTCGTGCTGGCGCTCAACGCCTCGGGCGCGGTCAACTTCGCGCATGGCGACCTGGTCGTGCTGGGCGGGGCGGCTGCCGTGGCGTTCGGCCTGTGGACGAACCTGCCGGCGCCCTTGCTGCTGCCGCTGGTCGCGCTGGCGCTGGCGCTGGCCGGCGTGATCGCCGCGCGCGTGGCCATCCTTCCGCTGGCGCAGCGGCCGCCCGAAGCGACCTTCGTGGCGACCATCGCGCTCGCCGCGGTGATCGAGCAGGCGCTCACCGTGACGATGGGCGCCGCTCCTCGAACGGCGCCGTCGATCCTGGGCGGCGGCAGTATCGACATCGCGGGCATTGCCGTCGCCCGCCAGCCGCTCGCCATCGTGCTGATCGGCGGCGCGCTCACGGCGGCGCTGTGGTTCCTGCTCGAGCGCACCCAGGCGGGCCGGTGCATGCGCGCCGTCGCCGCCGACCGGCACATGGCGCGCGCCGTCGGCATTCCGGTGGCGCGCTACGTCACGCTGTCGCTCGCGCTCGCAGGTGCGCTCGCGGGAGTCGCGGGCTTCCTGCTGGGGCACCAGTTCCTGGTCTCGCCCACGCAGGGCGCGGGCCACATGCTGAAAGCCTATATCGCCATCGCGGTCGGCGGCTGGGGCAGCGTGCCGGGCGCGCTGCTCGGCGCGCTGGGCATCGGCTTCTTCGAGACCTTCGTCTCCGCGGCAGTCGGCGACGTCTGGGCATCGGCCGCGCTCTATGTCGGCGTGCTGGCGCTGCTGCTGCTGCGGCCGCGCGGCCTCTTTGGCGAGCCGGTCGGTTGGCGCGCCTGAGGATGCACGCCTCGATGCGACAGCTCGATCGCTTCTGGCTCGTGCTGCTGGTCGTGCCGCCGTTCGCGGGGGCGCTGTTGGGCAACGCATATCTGGTGCACGTCGTCACCCTGGTGGGCATCTATGCGTTGCTGGGTGTGGGCTATCAGCTCGTGTTCGGCCAACTGGGCGGCCTCAGTCTCGCGCAGGGCGCGCTTTTCGGCATCGGCGCCTATGTCACGGCGCTGCTGGCGCCTCACCTCGGCGTCGTCGCCCTGCCGCTGTCGGTCGTCGCGGCCGGCCTGGTCGCGCTGGTGGCCGGCTGGCCGACGCTGCGTCTGCAGTCGCATTACTTCGCGCTCGCGACCCTGTCGCTCGCGGCGCTGGCCGGCCTGGTGTCGCTCAACTGGGAGCAGGTGACCGGCGGCGCCAACGGGCTGATCGGCTTCGGCCGCGGGCTGCCGCGCGGCGTGCCGCTGCTTGCGCTGGTCTGGTTCTGCCTGGTCGTGGCCGTGGTCGTGCAGGCGCGCTTGTTCTCGGGAATCTGGGGCGAGCGGACGCGGCTGGTGCGCGAGACGCCACTGGTCGCGGCCAGCCGCGGCATCGATGCCGGGCGCTGGCGCCTTGCCGCCTTCGTGATCGGCGGTGCGCTGGCCGGCGGTGCCGGTGCGGCCGCGGCCTGCCTCAACGGCGTGGTGTCGCCCGAGGCCACCGGTTTTCCGCTAATGGTGCTCTGTCTCACCCTGGTCGTTCTGGGCGGCTCGCGTCATGCCATGGGTGCCGTGCTGGGGGCCGCTCTCGCGGTCTGCCTGCCCGAGCTGCTGCGAGACTTCCAGGGCAGCTGGCTGCTCGCGTACGCCGCCGCCAGCCTGCTGGTCGTGCTGTTCGCTCCGGATGGGCTTGCGGCGGCGATTGATCGGCTGCGCAGCGTCGCGCCGGTCGCGATGGACGCGCCCACGGTTCCGGAGCGTTTGCCGTCGGCGATCGGTGGCGAACGACTCGAGGTAGAAGGGCTCGGCAAGAGTTTCGGCGGCGTCCAGGCGCTGAAGGACGTGTCGCTGTCGCTGCGGCGCGGCGAGATCGTCGGCCTGATCGGTCCCAACGGTTCGGGCAAGACAACCCTGCTCAACGCAATCTCGGGCTTCGACCTTCCGGATGCGGGCACGATCCGTCTCGATGGGCAGACGATCGGGGGGTGGTCGGCGCATCGCATTGCGCGTGCCGGGATCGGACGTTCCTTCCAGGCGCGTCACGGCGGCGGCGATCTGGTCGAGCTTGCCCTGGGGCGCGCCTCGTTCCTGCTGCTCGACGAGCCAGCCGCCGGTCTCGGCGAGCGCGAGCGCACCGAACTTGCCGCCCTGTTGCGCCGCTTGCGCGAGGCGGGCCGCGGTGTGCTGATCGTCGATCACGACGTCGATCTGTTGTCGCGCCTGTGCGATCGGCTGGTGTGCCTCGACCGTGGCGCCGTCGTCGCGGCGGGCGCGCCCGATCAGGTGCGCGCCGATCTCCGCGTACGCGCGAGCTTCCTCGGCCTGGAGGCGGCATGAGTGCCGTGCTGGGCGCTGCGGGGATCGAGGTTGCTCAGGGCGAGATCGTGGCCTTGCTGGGCGCCAACGGCGCCGGCAAGACCGAATGGATCGAAACCGTGCTGGGCTTCAGGCCGGGCGCGGTGAGCCTCATGGGCCGCGATGTTTCCGCGCTCGAGGTCGAGACGCGAATCGCGCTTGGTATCGGCTATGTGCCGGAGGGGCGTCGCGTGTTCGCCGGCCTCACGATCCGCGAGAATCTCGAAGCGGCATCGTCGGCGCCCGCCGCCGAGCGCCGCCGCCGGGTCGACGACATGCTGGCGCTGTTTCCCATGCTGGGCGAGCGGCCCGATGCCCGGGCCTGGCTGCTGTCGGGCGGCCAGCAGCAGATGCTGGCCCTGGCCCGCGCCATGATCGACCGGCCGCGCCTGCTGTTGCTCGACGAGCCGACCCTCGGGCTTGCGCCGGCGGTGGTGGGAGAGCTGTTCCAGCGCCTGAGCGCGATGGCCGCGTCCGGGACGGCCATCGTACTGGCCGAGCAGCGCGCCGCACTGGCGCTCAGGATCGCGCAGCGCGGCGCCGTTCTGCGGGATGGCGTCGTCATGCGCCAGGGCACGGCGGCGGAACTGTTGGCCGATCCTGAAATGGCGGCCCTGATGGGCGGATAGACGATCACGCCTGCCGGTTCTGGGCGTTCCAGTAGTGCTCGAGGTTGGAGATCAGCGCCGGGCTGAAATGGCAATAGGCTTGCTCGCGCGCATAGAGCGCGGCGTAGCGCCGGAAGAAATCCAGCGGCTCGACCGAGAAGCGGAGCGCTCGCCGGTTGCCGATCGCGCCGACCACGCCCGAGCCGGTCAACCGGTCGGCGACCCGGTCGATGGTGGCGTCCATGTCCTCCGGGGCGATGACCTCGTCGCAGATCATGCG
Organism: uncultured Reyranella sp.; assembly: GCA_964480235.1. Lineage (GTDB taxonomy): Bacteria > Pseudomonadota > Alphaproteobacteria > Reyranellales > Reyranellaceae > Reyranella. The sequence continues at coordinate 3,358 of CAYZQZ010000282.1, forward strand.
GCCTTCGACCGAATCGCACTCGAAGCGGCGCTCGTACATGATCGCCTGGCGTGCCAGGCGGTCGCCGACGAAGCGTGCGAGGCGCAGGTTGGCCATTGCCGGGATGATGCCTTCCTTGCGCGCCGGCAGGGTCATGTAGGCGTCGCGCGCGGCGATGTTGAAATCGGTCGCCAGCAGGATCTGGCAGCCGCCGCCGATCGCGAACGTCTCGACCGCCGAAATCCAGATCTTCTCGATCGAGTCGCCGGCGACCTCGTCGGGCGAGACGTCGGCGCGTGCCAGTCCGCGAGTCATCTTGTTCACGAACGCCATGTCGCGGATCAGGAACCACAGGAAGGGGATCTTGCCGTAGTAGAGGTGCGTGAGGTTGATGCCGGCATTGAACACGCGGCGGCCGGCATACTTGCCCTCCGGCACCACGTCGCCGCGCAGCACCGCGACCTGGCTCTGGGGGTCGAGGATGCAGACGTCGGCGCCGATCTCGGTCGCGACCTGGGTGAAGTTGTCCTCGGAATTCAGGAATCGCTTGTTCGACAGCAGCAGCACAGCGGCCTTGCCGTGCCGCTCGACCCGCGCGCCGCCGAGATCGAGCGAACCATCGCGCAGGAACTTGGCCAGCGCCTCGGGCGATTCCTCGCGCGGCAGCAGCATGGCGTGGCAGAGATGGAGGCCCGCCTCCGGGTCGGCCAGCAGCTGGTTGCACAGGATGCCCTGGTCGATCTCGCGGCCTTCCTTCTCGGACTGCCGCAACTCGGACTCGGCGGCCACTTCGGCGCGGGTCGGAGTCAGGCCGGGCACCAGCTCGGCCGCGTCGTAGACCAGCCGCTCCAGCCGCACGAACTTGCGCCGGGAGTCGGTCAGCCGGTCGTAGAGCGCGCGGGCATGCCGGCGCAGGAAGATGAAGCGAGCGTCGCGGGTGGCCTGCTTGATGATCTCGGCGATCTCGGTCGCCGCCTCGTCGCGCTGCGGCTTGGGCGGCAGGCGACGCAGCCGTTCGTCGACCTGTCGCCAGTAATTGGAGAACAGCGCCGCATCGGACGCGAAGTCGCCGGCTGCCGCCTTCGGCATGGGGACGAGCGAATCCATCTGCGACGCTTCCTGCCTGAGAAGATTGTTGGAGCGGGCGACGGGATTTGAACCCGCGACCTACGGCTTGGGAAGCCGACGCTCTACCCCTGAGCTACACCCGCGCGGCGGTCATCTTAGCCTGCGGTTGCGTCTCCGGTCCAATCGTGTATCTCGGGCGCATGCTGGATGAAGTGCTGTCGCCACAGGAGCGCGACGTCGTGGCCCGTGCCTTCGCCGAACAACATGTCGCGCCCAATGCCGCGCGTTGGGAATGGGAGCGCCGCTAGCCGCTGGAAGCGATTCAGGCCGCCTGCGTCCAGGGCCTCAACACCATCGAACTCGCCCGCGAGCATGGCGGGCTGGGCTTGAGCTTCTCCTGCAAGCTGCGCGCCTTCGAGGAAATCGCCAAGGCCGATTTCGCCTTCGCCTTCGCGCTGATCAACCATCACAACGCCTGTGCGCGATTTGCCCGCGACGGCAAGCCCGCCCACGTCGCGCGCCTGCTGCCGCGCATGATCAGGGGCGAGCTGATCGGCTGTGCCGGCCTGAGCGAGCCCGGTGTCGGCAGCGATTTCGGCGGACTGGAAATGACCGCCGTGAAGGTCGAGGGTGGCTGGAGACTGAACGGCGCCAAGGCCTGGATCACCAATGCCGCCGTGGCCGGCCTCTCGGTCGCCTATGCCCAGACCGACAAGGCGCAGGGCTATCGCGGCATCGCCTGCTTCGCCATCGAGGCAGACCGGCCCGGCTTCCATCGCGACAAGCCGTTCGAGATGCATGGCGGCCACGCCATTGGCGTCGGCGGCTTCCGCCTGGTCGACTACATCGCGCCCGACGAGGCGCTGCTCAAGCCGCCGGGTGAGGGCTTCAAGGCGGCCCTGGCCGGGATCAACGGCGCACGGGCCTACGTCGCGGCGATGTGCTGCGGCATGCTCCAGGCCTCGCTCGAAACCGCGGTGCGCTACACCGGTCAGCGCAAGACCTTCGGTCAGCCCGTGATCGAACACCAGGGCGTGCGCTGGAAGCTGGTCGATGCCGCGACCGATCTCGAGGCGGCCCGCCTGCTGACCTATCGCGCCGCGCGTCTCATCGACGAAGGTGCCGATGCGGTGATGCCGGCGGCCTACGCCAAGAAGTTCGCCACCGAGATGGCGGTGCAGCGCATCGCCGACTGCATCCAGGCGATGGGCGCCAACGGGCTCCGCGCCGACTATCCTCTGGCGCGCCACCTCGCCGGCGCCAAGATCGCGGCCTACACCGACGGCTCGATCGAGATGATGAACGAGCGCATCGGCGTCGGCCTGC
>CAYZQZ010000283.1:0-5719 GCA_964480235.1 uncultured Reyranella sp.
AGCACGTGCCGCGTCATGTCGCGCCAGGCGAGGCCGGCCCGAGGACTCGCGAGGCTTATGGCCGCGACAACCACCGCGGAGACGAGATAGGCGGCAACGCCGGCGCGCACGAAGCGGCGGCGCAGCGTGAAGCCGCGCGTCCGATAGTTTATCGATCGCTCGAAGCTTCTGCGGCCGCCGCCGATCAGGTGATACCCCGCGTCGCGCCGCCGGTCGTCGAAGGATACAGCGTCGTCCATGTCGCCTTCGCTGTGGGCGATCCCGCTCGCCGCCGCGACGGCCCGCCGCGCGATCTCCGGCTCCGTCAGGTCAGTGCCGCGGCCGATCTGTTCGACGGCGTTGCGGTAGAGGTTGCGGGTCGCGAAATCCATGTCGGCGTAGGTGGCCTGCGCGCGCAATTCGTCGTCGACCGGGCTCACCGATTCGAAGAAGGCCGCCCAGTCGACATCGGACACCAGGCGCAGGCTGGTGATGATGTTTCGAACCGTGACGTTGGTCGCGCCCTGGGCCTGGTGCTCGCGCCGCACCAGTTCCTCGGCACTGGTGCCTTCGCGGGCCAAGCGGTCGTGGAACCAGTCGACCGCCGGTGTTTCCCGCGGATCCTGGTCGCGGAGGCGCTGCACGAGCTGGACGACGAACGCGTCCGACAGCCGGGTCGTCGCCGAAGGCGCCAGATAGGGTGACATGTGAGATGCCAGTGCCGTCGGGTCTGCCGCGTGTCCGTTTACACCGAGCAGGCGGTCGGCGACGAGGTCGGCACGCTCGCGTTGCCGCTGACGAACGACGATTCGGCTCGCCGCGCGACGCAGGTTCTCGACCAAGACGACTCGCAGAGTGATGGCGACCGCCCATAATTCGCCGATACTCAACGGCTGGACCGTCTGGTAAGCGCACACGAAGCGGGTCAGCGTTTCGGGATCGAAGCGGCTGTCGGTGTGGGCGACAAAGGCCCACGCAAGACCAAAGACTCGAGGATAACCCTGAAGCGGGCCGTCGCTGAGCTTTGGCAGCTCGCGGTAGTAGCCGGGAGACAGGTCGGTGCGGACTTCACGGACCTGTTGCTCCACGAGATGGAAGTTGTCGAGCAGCCATTCCGTGGCGGGTGACATCTGGCGGCCGCGGCCTGCTATGTCGGCGATCGTGCGGTAGGCCTGCAGCAGTTCGTGCTCATTGTCGCGCAATCGGCCGACCAGTGACTTGCCAGCGGTCAGGCCGCGATGGACCGGCTGGCTCGCGGCCAGGCTGTGGGCATGCTGTTCGAGGCGCTCGACGCTGAACAGTTCGTTGCGAATTGCGGCGTTATGGATACCCGTCGAGCGCTCGCGCGGGCGCCTCGTGAGAAGGGACGCAAGCGAGCTGAGGGGACGCAGCATTACGGCGCGTCAAGGCGAAGAAGATCGCGCGGCGCGTTCCGTTCGCCTCGCGCCGCACGGTGGCGGCCGAGGTTTGTCCGGCCGTCGTCGGACAAGGCCGCGACGGTCCGGTCGTCGATTGTCATGTAGAAATCCCTTTCGCGAGGGCCTGTTCAAGAACCCGCCTCCCGCTGCGACCGCATACTCCGGCAAACGGTGCGCCGAAGCTATCTATATGGGGAGAGGCGACGCCGGCCGAAAGGCACGAAAGCGCTACGTGCTGACGCGGCCCGAGTTTTCGACGGCACATCGCCCGCGGGAGGGAGCACGCCTTGCTATTCGCGGCTGGAAGGCCCATTTCATCAGTAAGAGAGAGTTTGGACGCTCCCGAAGCACCTGTGCTGTCGGGAGAACCGTGCTTCAGTCATCACCCTGTGCGGAGTTCCTGTCGGCGAATGCGACGAGGTCGCGGCGCCAGCCGGGACGCGGCGCCTGCCTGCGAAACGAGCGACCAGCGCCGAGGAGCCGAATGATTGCGCTGAGGATACGCCATCGCACGACCTACCGTTACGCCGAGCCTGTGATACTTGGCCCGCATCGACTGATGCTGCGTCCCCGTGAGAGTCGAGACCTGCGACTCCTGCGCCACGACGTGAGCGTCGCTCCGACAGCGACGATGAACTGGGCCCATGACGTCGGCGGCAATGCCGTGGCAACGGCGACGTTCGCTGCGGCGGCCGATCACCTGGTGATTGACAGCACGGCCGACCTCGAACTCGACGTCATCCCGTGGCCGGTGTTCGACATCGCGGCCTCGGCCATTGCCTATCCCTTCTTCTATGGACGCGCGGACTGGATCGATCTCGGTGCGCTGGCCATCCCGCAGTATCCCGATTCCGGCGGGCGGCTGCGCGCCTGGGCTCAGGGATTCGTACGGAGCAATCCGACCGATACGCTGTCGCTGATCAAGGACTTGAGCGCCGGCGTGGCGCATCAGATCTGGTACCAAAGCCGCGAGGACGAGGGGACGCAGTCTCCGGTGGCAACGCTGGACCGCGGTTACGGTTCGTGCCGCGACCTCGCGGTCCTGTTCGTGGAAGCCGCGCGCACCCTGGGATTCGGTGCGCGTCTGGTCTCGGGCTACCTTTACGTTCCGGGGCGAACAGGCCAGGTTGGAACGGACTCCGGATCGACCCATGCTTGGGCAGAAGTGTTCGTTCCGGGTGCGGGATGGATCAGCTTCGACCCGACCAACCGCAGCGTCGGCGGCTTCAATCTCATACCGGTCGCCGTGGCACGCGACATTCACCAGGCGATGCCTGTGTCCGGCAGTTTCACGGGGAGCACCAGCGCCTTCCAGGGAATGTCGGTCGAGGTCGTCGTCGAACCGCTGGAGGGCAGCAACACATGACGGACAAACCGGTTGATCTCGACCAGCGCCGCGGGATGCACGCCCAGAAGGCGACCGACCTGCGCCGGCTGCTTGCGGAAGTGGAGGAAAACGCCCAGGCGCTGCGCCAGCGCCAGGACGAATTGCAGGCGCATCTCATCGCCGCGCCGGCGGCGAACTGGGCCGAGGCCGCGGAGAAAGTTCGCTACGTGCTTGGCCTCTATGCTGCGACCCTCACGCCGCACGACACCCGCGCCCGGGCTCTGGTCGCGGCGGTGCTGGAAGATCTCGACCGGCTCGGCGAGGGGTAGAAGATGCGGGCTCTAGTCTCGCCACCGGTATCGAGCGCCAATGCGATCGTCGAACGCGGGCGCTTCATCATCGCCGGCCGTTTGAGTCGGGCGTGGCATTTGCTGGTGCAGAGCACCGCCAGGTGAGTCGGTCGGCCGCACCAGGCCGGCAATGTAGGTGGCAATCTTGGCGTCGGCCGGAAAAGCGATGTGCCAGCGCGCCAGGCTCGGCGGCAAGTCGGAGAGCGCTGGCGGCGCGGGTCTACCTCTGATGCCGCGCTGCAGGTCCATCACCGCCTCGCGCCATTCGGCGGCGGCGAAGAAGGTCGAGGGAAGGAGCGCGGCCGCTCCGGCAAGGGCGGCCACGAGCCAGCGGCGGCCAGGTCCCGCGGCCGTGCCTCGGAGCAGTAGGAACGCCAGTGCCGCCGCCAGCAGAAGCCCGGCGAACAGCCGCGAGTTGTAGTGCAGTGAGCCGATGGGAGTTGCCGGCCACGGGCGGAGCTGGGCCAGCGGCAGCAGCGCCAGGACGACAAGCAACGCGGCGCCAATCGAGGCCAGCAGGCGGCTGTGCAGGCGCAGCGCCATCGCGAGGACGGCCAGCGCCGCCGTGATCAGAAGCAACTGCGGATTGGGAAAAGCGATACTGTCCCTGAGAGTGGCCGAGAAGAGTCCCAGCGAACCGGAGGCGCCTCCGGTCAGCCTCTGGGAACTCGCCGCGATGACGGCGCCGGCCAGAAACAGCGCGGCGACGACGAGCAGAACGATGCCCGAGCGGCGCGACGGCAAGCCGGGCCGGGCTTGCGCCGCGACGGCCATTGCGATGGCCGCGAGCGGAAGGCCGATCCGCGCCTGGTAGGTGCACACGACCAGCACGACCGGGAACGCCATGACCGCGAAATAGAACACCCTGGGGGAGCGCTGCCGCCACGCCTCGGCGCCCTGCAGCGTCTCGAGGGGCAGGCGGCGGACCGCGAGCGCCGCCAGCAGCGGCCCCAGGAAGACCATCGTCTCGTAGGCCCTCAGAAGGAAGATGGCGGCCAGGAGAAGGGCGGCGTCTTCGCGCGCAGAGAGGGCTCGGGGCGATGCGAGGTAGGTCGCCGCGAGCACGACCGCGGCGTAGGGCATGTTGTATTCCCCGATGCTGAACAGGCAGGAGGGCAGGAAGACCAGCGCGATCGCGCCGACCACCCAACCCAGGAGGTTTTCGTCATGCCGGGCGTGCAGGAGCGCCAGGCTGTAGAACAGCGCGGGCACCGCCAGCAGCGTGAACGAGTAGATCGGAACGAGCCATTTTAGATCGGTGACGCCAAGCTTCAGTGCGATCACGACCGGGACCTGGCTCGCGGCGATCATGAACAGGCGCTGCGGGTCGTCGAAGGCGTCGAATCCGCCCTTGGCGAGAATTTCGGTCAGATAGTAGGCCGCGTCGCTGTACAGCCCGAGAAGACTCCAGCCGGCCCAGCCGGCGACCGACCAGAGCAGAACAAGCATGCCGGCGACGGCGAGAGTGGGGAGTCTTTCGGTACTGGACATGCCGACAGCCAAGTCTAGCAGATCGAACGCGGGCTGCCGCATGCATTGGGATCACGCCCTGTCTTCTGCTAGGTAGCGAGTGCCGTCGGATTCATGGAATTTGCCCTGCGGAAGGAACGGATGAGCGCACTTCTCAACGACGCCGAGCTGGTCGAGCGCATCTTCGCGCACATCGACGGGAAGTCGACGGACAAGGGCACGACGGTGTGGCGCGAGCCGGCCGAAAACTATTCCTCGCCGGAGCGCTTCGCGGCCGAGCTGGAGGTGCTGCGGCGCGTGCCGATGGCGTTTTGCCCTTCGGCGGCGCTGCCGGAGCCGGGCTCGTACATCGCGCGCACCACCGTCGGGACGCCGTTGCTGGTGGTGCGTGGCACCGACGGGATCGTGCGCGGCTTCCGCAACGCTTGCCGGCACCGCGGCATGAAGGTCGAGGAAGGCGAGGGCTGCAAGCGTGCCTTCTCCTGCCCTTATCACGCCTGGACCTATGGTCTCGACGGAACGCTGCGCCACGTGCCGGGCGAGGAGGGCTTCCCCGATCTCGACAAGGCGGCGCACGGGCTTGTGCCGGTGGCAGCCGTGCACGAGAAGGGCGGGCTGGTGTTCGTGACCCAGGACGCGCCGCTATCTGATGGCGCGCTGCCGGACGTGCCCGAGCTGCTGCCGGTCGACTACGTGCTGTTCAACAAGCTCGAGCTCGACGACAGGGCGAACTGGAAGCTGATCGGCGAGACGTCGATGGAGGGCTATCACATCAAGGCCCTGCACAATCAGTCGTTCTTTCCCTACGGCTACGATAATCTGAACGTGGTCGAGCTGCACGGCCGCAACTCGCGCATCGTTTTTCCGTTCCGCCGTATCGAGAATCTGCGCCAGCTGCCGCGCGAGCAGTGGAACGTGCAGGGCAGGCTGACCGACGTACACCAGCTCTTTCCCAACACCCATGTCAGCTTCCTGTCGAGCCACGCCATGCTGATCATCCTCGAGCCGGTGTCGCCCACCGAGACGCATTGGGTGGTCTATCAGCTCGCGCCGAAGATCAAGGACGGCAAGCCGCTCGATCTCGAGGAGGCCAGGCGTGACGCCAATTTCGTGCAGGACGCCGGCCTGACCGAGGACCGCGCCGCCGCCCGCGCGATCCAGGAGGGCCTCGCCGC
>CAYZQZ010000284.1:0-3119 GCA_964480235.1 uncultured Reyranella sp.
AGCCGAGCCCGAGATCTATTCCACCACCGAGCGCTTCGGCACCGTGCTGGAGAACGTCGTGCACGATCCGCATACGCGCTCGCTCGACCTCGACGACGGCACGCACACGGAAAACACCCGCGCCTGCTATCCGATCGACTTCATCCCGAACACCCTGGCGTCCGGCATCGCCGGCACGCCCGAGAATATCGTGATGCTTACCGCCGATGCCTTCGGCGTGCTGCCGCCGATCTCGCGGCTTTCGCCCGAGCAGGCGATGTATCACTTCCTATCGGGTTACACCGCGCGAGTGGCCGGTACCGAAAAGGGCGTGACCGAGCCGCAGGCAACCTTCTCGACCTGCTTCGGCGCACCGTTCATGCCGCGCCATCCCACCGTCTACGCCAAGATGCTGGGCGAGAAGATGGCCCGCCAGAACGTCAAGTGCTGGCTGGTCAACACCGGCTGGTCGGGTGGCGGCTTCGGTGTCGGCCAGCGCATGTCGATCAGGCACACGCGCGCCATGGTGCGGGCGGCGCTCGACGGCACGCTTGCCGCGGTCGCCTCTTCGGCCGACCCGAACTTCGGCATGCAGGTCCCGAGCGCCTGCCCGGACGTGCCGGGCGACGTGCTGAACCCCAAGAACACCTGGAAGGACAAGAAGGCCTACGACAGCGCCGCGCGCGACGTCGCGCAGCGCTTCGAGAAGAACTTCCAGCAGTTCGAGAGCCACGTCGACGGCAAGGTCAAGCAGGCCGCCATCCGGGTGGCGGCTTAGGGCTTTTTTAGTCAGCGCACCTCCCCGGCCATACGGGAAAGCGACTGCATTCTCTGCGGGCTGACGGGGCTTGAGCCGCAGTCGTACTGTCGCCCATGAGCCTTCCGTCGCGCCAAGAGCGCACCTACTCGCCATGTGAATGGGGAGGAATCTCGGTCGTGGGGGCTGGTCCCCGCGGTTCCGGATGACGATATGATGGTGGCATGACTGTCACTACCGCTGCCGCGCCGGAGGCGAAGCGCCGTGTTCGCCTGCCGCTGATCGCGGCGCTGGCGCTGGCCTTCGTTTCCCTCGCCCTGATTTCCGGCGTGGCCTACATCGTGGTGCTGGCCGGTGCCACCGGCACCGCCGAGCGGCTGCTGATCGATCGCGCGCAGCGGGTCGTCGACGAGCAGGTCGTCATGGTGAAAAGCCGGCTCGACCCCGTGACCGAGCAGCTCGGTCTGATCGCGGCTCTCCTCGCGGCCGGCCGCATCGACATCCAGTCGCCCGTCGCGGTCCGCGAGTCCCTGGCAGTGCTTATGACCAAGGTGCCGGGCGTCTCAGCTGTCGCCTTCGCCTCGCTCGACCTGCAGCTGCACCGCGCGCTGCGTCAACCCAATGGCATGGTGATCCGCGACACCGTCCCGCTGATCGATTTTCCCCGCGGCATGGAGCGCTTCCGCCAGCTCCAGACCGCGCATTCGACGTTCTGGGGCGAGCTGTTCTGGAACAACGAACTCAGGCAGCCGCTGCTCAACGTACGCACGCCAGTGCGGCGCATCGACGACGCCTTCGTCGGCGGCCTGATTGCCACCGTCGCGGTCGGCGACCTTTCCTACCTGATCGGCGGACGGGGCCAGAACCCCAACTATTTCATCATCGTCGACCGCAACCACGTGTTGGCACACCGCAACCTGATCGATCCACGCGACCTCAAGCTCTCCGAGGACCGGCCGTTGCCGACCGTCACGGAAGTCAACGATCCCGTGCTTGCGCATTATTTCGACCCGCCGCTGCGCGGCCTGCAGATCGACCGTGCGCTGGGCGATCTCGGCCACGTCGTCATGGTCGATGGCAAGCGCTGGGTCTTCGTTCGCCAGGAATTGTCCGGCTACGGACCGCAGCCCTGGACGGTCGGCCAGTACTTTCCCCTGGAGGAGGCGACTGCCGACCTCGACCGGTTGTTCGAAGGCGCCATGGTGGGCGGGGGAACGCTGGCTGCGGCCATCGTGCTGGCGCTGATCATGGGATTCAGCATGGCGTGCTCGATCCGTACCATCACGTCGGCTGCCGAGGCGATCGAGCGGCTGGAATTCGAGGGCGCGGCTCACCGTCCCTCGCGCCTGCGCGAGATCGACGATGCAGGTCACAGTCTCGACCGCGCGCGGGGCGCGCTGAAATGGTTCGGCGCCTACGTGCCGCGCCGACTGGTGCGCCGCCTGATGGACCTCGGCGAGGACGCGGTGAGGTCGCGGCGGCGCCCCGTCACGGTGATGTTCACCGACATCGTCGAGTTCACGCCGCAGGCCGAGGATCTGCCCGAACAGGATACGGCCGAGCTGCTCAATCATCACTTCGCGCTGCTCGGCGCCTGCATCGAGCATGAGCACGGCATGATCGACAAGTACATCGGCGACGCCGTCATGGCGGTATGGGGCGGCCTGCAGCGTCAGGACGACCATGCAGATGCCGCGATCCGCACGGCACTGGCGATCGCCAAGGCCGTCCACGAGGACAACGAGCGGCGTCGGTCGCAGGGCAAGCTGCCGATCCGCATGCGTATCGGGTTGCACTCGGGGCCGGTAGTGGTCGGCAATATCGGCGCGCCCGGTCGAGTGAACTTCACCGTGGTCGGCGACGCGGTGAACGTGGCGCAGCGGTTCGAGCAGCTCGGCAAGGAATTCATGAAGGCCGACGACGAGATCGTCATATTGACGAGCGCGCAGACGATCGCGGCGGTCAAGGACCGCGCTTCGCTGGGGATCACGCTGCCCAAGCCCGAGATGCGCATGATCAAGGGCCATGAGCACCCGGTCGAGGTCTACAGGCTGATCTAGGCCCCTTGCGGCCGGCCGCCCGCGGCCTATCCTTTCTCCATGCAGTCGCCCGTCTCCACGTCCGGTTGGGTCAAGAACGCCTGGTACGTCGCGGCCTGGACGCACGAGATCGAGCCCGGCCGCATCCATGCCCGCACCGTCATCGACCAGCCCCTGGTCCTGTACGCCACGTCAGGTGGAGCCATCGTGGCGCTGGAGGATCGCTGCCCGCACCGCTTCGCGCCGCTGTCGCTCGGCCGGCTCGAGGGCGACCATCTGCGCTGTATGTATCACGGGCTGAAATTCGCGCCCGACGGCGCCTGCGTGGAGATCCCCGGCCAGAA
>CAYZQZ010000284.1:3219-5701 GCA_964480235.1 uncultured Reyranella sp.
AAGACGCTCGGGCTCGACATGCCGCAATGGGCCGATCTGCGGCCGCGCATGTCGCCGCTGGAGAGAGGCCTGCGCTTCCAGCGCTGGCATACCGGCCATCGTCCGCGTGGTTTCATGAAGAAGCTCGGCGAGACGGTCGACGTCTGGACGACCTACGATTTCCTGTTTCCCGGCGTCTTCCTGCAGCGCACGGTCTTCTATCCCGCCGGCACCGCTGAACGGAGCGGCCAGCGCGAGCCCGTCGGCGAAGCGTTGTTCTATCGGGTCGACGAGCAGGCGGTGACGCCGATCGGCCCCCGTACCTCGCGCTACTTCTACGCCGTCGGCACGCGCGCCGAGGACATCGATCCGGACAAGCTCGAGAGGCTCTACGCCGTCACCACCACGGCTTTCCACGAGGACAAGATCATCATCGAGGCGCAGCAGAAGTTGATCGACCGGGAGCCCGAACGACCGATGCTGGGCACCAGCCTCGACGCCGGCCCGACCCACTTCCGCAAGATGGTCGAGGCGATGGCGGGCACCGGCTGACGAGGCCTACGGACCACAAGGGGTGGTTGCGGGAATGGCTAGTTACGGCCGGCTCCCGTCAGTCTGACGGGAATCTAACGGTTACTTCAGGTAACCGCTCTACTAATGGTGATCGGCGAGCGCCAACGGGATCGCGGCCGGATTCCCATCCAATTCCCGCATCGGCGGGAACGGGTCGATGCCGATGGAATAGGCATTTTGCGGCCTTTTTCCCATTTCCCGCGGTGCTGGGCGCCGCGCTCGATCCGGCCCTCCGCCAACCTGGGCTTGTCCGGCGTCTCCTGCGCTCCCCGCGCTTCAGGCGCGCAGGACAGCGCGCCCCCGGATCCGGGTCTCCAGCAGACACGAATGCGTTTAACGCAACAATCAGTCAAGGCCAGATTGCGCCTCAGGTCAGCGGAATCATCACGTGCTTGGCGTAGGCCGGGCGCGTCTTCAGCCGCTCGTACCAGGCCTTCAGGTTCTTGAGGTCGGGGCGCTCGACGTCGAGCGCGAACCAGCGGTGCACGAAGCATCCGACCGGAATGTCGCCCATGGTGAAGTGCTGGCCGCCGACATATTTGCGGCCCTCGAGCTTCTGGTCGAGCCGCGCCCACAGCTTGCCGCCGTCGGCCGCCGCCTTCTTGATCGCCGCCATGTCGCGCTTGTCGGCCGGCGTGCGGATCAGGCCCCAAAACATCACGCGCATGCATTCGGAGATGGTCGAGAGCTGCCAGTCCATCCAACGGTCGGCTTCGCTGCGCTGGCCGGGATCGTTCGGCCATAGGGTGCCGGCGGCGTACTTTGCCGCGAGATAGCGCACCGCCGAGTTGCTCTCCCAGATGATCTGCCCGCCGTCGTCGATCGTCGGCACGACGCCATTGGGGTTCATGTCGAGATACCATTTCTGGTCGTTGCCGCCGTATTGCAGCCCGACATTCTCGCGGTCGTACGCGATGCCGCATTCGTCGGCGCACCACAGCACCTTCATGACGTTGATCGAATTGGCCCGGCCCCAGATCTTCATGACTCTACCTCTTTAGTTCTCAGCACTCCCAACGCGGCGCACCGGCACCGACCCGGAGAAGCTGCCTTGTCGTCGGGTTGTCGCCAGGCTGCGGCGACACGCCCTCGAACCGCACGTGACTGTCGTCGACCCAGACGGGCTTCGGCCGGAGGAATGAATTCGGACCGGCCCCGGTGCAGGTCGGCATCGCAGTCACTTCAACCACCCTGGGCGGCTCGACGGAGAGGTCGATGACGTTGAGGTCGACGCCGGCCATCAGGTTCGACACCAGCGCGACGGCCAGGCGCCCCGACGGCGAAAGGACCGGCGGGGCGGCGACCTGGGTCGTGCGGCCATCCTTTTCGGAGATCAGGTAGGCCAGACTTTCCTCGTAGAGGCCGACAAGGACGACGTAATAGCCGAGCGACGGCCACCAGGAGACCAGCCGATGCTTGCGGAACCGGTCGGCCTCGCAGGCGCCCTCATCATCGCAGTCGGTGATCTTGAGGCTGCGGCCGCCCTGGAGTTTGAGCCGCAGGATGGTCCCGTCGCGTGAGGCGCGGTCGGCGTTCCTGGCGATCACGGTGAGATCCGAGGGTTCGGCCACCTTGGCGCCGGGAGACGGCGTGCAGCAAGGCTGGGTCTCGACCGTCATCTTGGAGCCCCACAGCAGGCCCTTCGACGGAAGGGCGGTACGCTCAGCGATGGGGACCTTCTGGCCGTGGGCAGTGGCGTCGAGCAGGGTGGCGAAAGCGAGCGCAATCGCCATGGGGCGCAGGATCGTCATCGTCAATGCGCCGCCGCCCAGTTCAGGCCGACGCCGGTATCGACCACCAGCGGCACCGAGAGCTTGGCTGCACCTTCCATGACGGCGCGCGCCACTTCCTTGGTTTTGTCGACCTCCTTGTCGGGCACCTCGAACAGCAATTCGTCGTGCACCTGCAGCAGCATCGTGGCCTTGAGCCG
>CAYZQZ010000285.1:0-5697 GCA_964480235.1 uncultured Reyranella sp.
GGCTTAGCCCAGCTCCCAAAAGGATAAGTTTGCGCATAAGGATGAATGCTCTATCTACCCCAAGAATGCCTCACATCAAACTGTTTATCCCCGGCCCGGTCGAAATCGGCGAATCGGTGCGGAAGGCCTTTGCGGCCCCGATGATTGGCCATCGGGGCAAGGGTTTTCAGGATCTGTATGCGGCCGCCCGAGGCGAAGGCCCAGGTGCCGGTGACCTTGTATCCGCCCTCGCACTCGATCGCTTTCACGCGCGGTCCGGGGCCCCAGGCGAGCACGGCGCGCGGGTCCCTGCCGAAAATGTCGTGCGCGACCTCAGGCGCGAGATAGGCCGCGGTCATGGCGCATCCGCCGGCCTGGCTCAGGCACCAGGCGGTCGAGGCATCGCCGCGGCTGATGGTCTCGATGACATGGAAGAAGGTGACCGGATCGGTCTCGACGCCGTCGTTGCTGCGCGGCAGCAGCAGCCGGAAAAGCTTGGCATCGTGCAGCCGGTCGAGCAGGGCGGGCGGCAGGCGGCGGCCGTCCTCGACGTCGTTCGACGCCGCCTCGACCACCGGACGCAGCGATTCGGCGCGCGAAACGATGGCAGGGTCGCCGGCAAGCTCGGCAGCGGTCGGAATGAGCGTATCCAAGGCGGCCTCTTCGTGGGTCCTGTTCCCGATGCTAAGAACGCTACGACTGCGCCGGGGCCGGCGGCAAGTGCTCGGTTTGCCCGTCGGAATTGAGCCCGGACCTGAAGGAGAAACGCCATGAACTGGACCGACCGCCGCAAGCGCTTCCGCGCCATCCTCGCGGGCGATCAGTGCGTGCATCCGGGCTCGGTCTACGACCCGATCTCGGCGCGCATCGCCGAGGATCTCGGTTTCGAGACCGGCATGTTCGCGGGCTCGACCGCGTCGCTCACCGTGCTTGGCGCCCCCGACCTGATCGTGCTGACTCTCAGCGAGTTCGCGGCCCAGTGCTACCGCATCAACCGCGCCGGCAACCTGCCGCTGATGGTCGATGCCGACCACGGCTACGGCAACGCGTTGAACGTCAAGCGCACGGTCGAGGAGTGCGAGAGCGCCGGCGTCGCGGGCATGAGCATCGAAGACACCGACCTGCCGACGCCGTTCGGCACCACCAAGCCGCGCATGCTCTCGGTCGAGGAGGGCGTCGGCAAGATGAAGGCGGCGCTCGCCGGACGGCAGGATCCGCTGCTCTGCATCGCCGGCCGCACTAGTGCGCCCGCGATCAGCAGCATCGACGACGCGATTGCGCGCGGCCGCGCCTACGAGGCTATCGGCGTCGATGCGCTGTTCTTCGTCGGCGTGAAGACGCGCGTCGAACTCGATGCGATCTCGGCCGCGACCAAGTTGCCGCTGATCCTGGGCGGCGGCACGCCCGAACTCTCCGACCGCGCCTATCTCGCGAGCCGGCGCGTGCGCATCGCCCTGCAGGGACACCAGCCCTTTGCCGCGGCGGTGAAGGCCGTGCACGACACCCTGAAGGCGCTGCGCGAGGGCACGCCGCCGGGCAAGCTCACGGGTGTCGCCGATGCCGAGCTGATGAAGCGGGTGACGCGAGAGGGTGACTACACGCGCTGGACGAAGGACTTCCTCGGCGGATGAGTTCGGCAGGATGATCCCGATCGTTTCCAGTCGCTCACCCTGTACGCGTCGGCTCCGGATCGTGCCTGCGTCGGTGATACTCGCCGCACTTTTCGCCATCGCCGGCTCAGCCCGTGCCGAGGTGGAGTTCAAGCCACAGGGCCAAGGCTACCGTGTGGTCTTTCCGAGCCAGCCCAAGGTGCGTGCGGAGGACGTCAGGACGCGTTTCGGGCCGAGCGGTGTCGTCACCGTGGAATGGGCGCGGCCTGCGGGCGGCTCGTGCTACCTCGTCCACACGCGCTATCTCGGCAGCACCGTGCCGGAGGGGCCACTGAAGGCACTGGAGCGCGTGCGCTTCGGCCGGCTGGTCAAGGGCACGCTGCGCAGCCAGAAGCGATTCGACTTCGAAGGCCACCCGGCTCAGCAGGATGTCGTCGATACCACCCTGCCTGGACGTCCGGTGATCGTCTCGCTCGACGCCGTCCGTGGCGCCGATATCTTCTCGGTCTACTGCATCGTCGATCGTGGCCAGGAAGCGGCAACCGACGTGCAGGGGTTTATCGGCTCCTTCACGCTGTCGCCGCCGTGACGGTGCGGCCTCAGCGCTTCTCCAGCCAATCGTGTTCGAGAACGCGCATGCGGCCGGTGACCGAGATCAGGAAGGCGGTCGACCAGCCGAACAGCAGCAGGCCGTTGGCGCCCTCAATCGCGCCGACCAGGCGCCATTTGTGGTCGAGCACCACGTCGCCGTAGCCGATGGTCGTAAAGCTGGTGGTCGAGAAATAGAGCGCCGCCTCGAAATCCTTTAGAGCGCCTACCCCGATATAGGCCAGCGCATAGAGCCAGACCTCGACGGTATGGATTCCGACCAGGCCCAGCACGACGAACAGGATCACAGCGCCCTGGCCTGCCAGACTCTCATGGGCGCGGAAATGATGGCCGCTGCCGCGCAACAGCCACAGCAGGCCAAGCAGGCCGCCGAAGTGGATGGTGACGGTAAGCGCGACCATGAAGGTGGCGAGCGCGAAGGTGAGGAACATGAGGGTGTCCGCAGTCGGGGGATGGCGCTGTTTACGCAGCTATCGGGAGGGCGACGAGGCCGGAGCCGTGGCCGGTGGGGCGATCGTCGACAGGTCGGGCACGGCTGGCCCGCGCGGCGGTTCCTGCAGCTTGGGCTTGTCGCCTGCGCTCTTGTCCCGGCTGTCGCTCAGCGGTTTGCCGATCAGCTTGGGATCGAGATCGAGCGGCGCCGATTGGGCTAACGCCGACGGTACGGCCGGCGCACCAAGCAACAGGGCGAGCGCGTCGCGGCGCCTCACAGCTTCTTCTCGTAGAACACCGAGTACTGGACGTCGGGATAGTCGAGCACAGGTCCGCACCGGACGAAGCCTGCACGCTCATAAACCGTCCACGCCGCCGGGTGGCGGTCGCCTGTTTCCAGGACCAGCTGCTTCAGGCCCTCGCGGCGCGCCAGCGCCTCGATACGCGTTACGATCTCGGCGCCGATCCTTTTGCCGCGATGCGAGGGACGGGTGTACATGCGCTTGATCTCGCCAATGCCGTCGCCATGACGCTTCAGGGCACCGCATGCCACGGCCTGGCCGCCGTCGCGGGCAATGAACACCGTGGTATCATTGCCGGCCATCTGCTCGACCGTAAGATGATGGCAGTGCTCCGGTGGCGTCAGCTCTAGCAGAGTCGCGTTCAGCTCCGCGACCAGTGCGCACACTTCTTCCTGCAAAGGACTCTCGACGGCGATCGAAACGGTCATGCGTCAATTATCGCATGCGGCTGGCACGGACGGCCAGCCGCCGGCGCGGTCAGGAGGTTTGCTTGTCGCGCCCCAGGATCGGAACCCGGGCGATCATGGTAATTAGGAACGCCGTCGACCAGCCGAACAGCAGCAGGCCGTTGGCTGCCTCGATCGCAGCCAGCAGTCGCCAGCCTTTGTCGAGCACGACGTCGCCGTAGCCCAGGGTGGTAAAGGTCACAGTCGAAAAATAGAGCGCGGTCTCGATGTCGCCGAATGCGCCCAGCAGCAGGTAAAGCACGGCATACGCCCAGATCTCTGCGGTGTGGATGGCGACGAGTCCGAGGACGACGATCACCACGGCCGCGGTCTGGTGCATGGTGTCATTGTGTTTGTGCATGCGCGGCGCGTAGTGCCGCAGCACCCGGGCAAGAAGCAGCAGTCCGGCGACATGAATCGATACCGTCAGCCCGATCATCAGTGATGACAGGGCGAGGGCACCGATCATGCCTGCTCAGCCATGCGGCACCAGGATTTGCCGCACCGTGGCGACATCCTGCAGGCGGTCGAAGCCGGCGTTGACCTCCTCGAAGCCGATGCGCTGGCTCACCATCCGGTCGACCGGCAGCTTGCCCTGCTGATAGAGCGTGATGAAGCGGGGGATGTCGCGCACCGGCACGCAGCTTCCCATGTAGCTGCCCTTGATCGTCTTCTCTTCGCTGACCAGTCCACTCTGGGCGAACGAGAAGTTTGCGCCAATCGGCGACAGGCCGGCGGAGACGGTCGTGCCGCCCCAGCGCGTCACGAGATAGGCCGTTTCCATCGACTTGATGGTGCCGGCGAGATCGAAGGCGTAGTCGACGCCGCCGTTGGTGAGGTCTCGCACCTGCTTGACGTGGTCGGCGTCCCTGGCGTTCACGGTGTGCGTCGCACCGAGTTGGCGGGCGAGCCCGAGCTTTTCGTCGCTGAGGTCGATGGCGACGATCTGGCTGGCGCCGGCCAGCACCGCGCCCAGCAACCCGGAGAGCCCGACGCCACCCAGCCCGACCACCGCGACGGTGCTGCCAGCCTCGATCCTGCCGGTGTTTACCACGGCGCCCACGCCGGTCACGACGGCGCAGCCGAACAGAGCGGCGAGGTCGAGCGGCAGACTCTTGTCGATCACCACTACCGAACCGCGGTCGACCACGGCGTACTCGGCGTAACAGGAGACGCCGGACTGGTGGTTCACCGGCTTGCCGTCGAGATGCAGGCGATGATGGCCGCTCAGCAGCTGTCCCGCGGCGCGCGGCGTCACCGAGCGTTCGCAGATATAGGGACGGCCTTCGAGGCAGCGCCGGCAGCGCCCGCACGAGACGTTGAAGGTGAAGCAGACATGGTCGCCGGCCTTGACGTCGTGCACGCCCTTTCCGACCTCGACGATCTCGCCCGAACCCTCATGACCCAGGACGATCGGGGTTGGTCGCGGACGGTCGCCGTTGATCAGCGAGAGGTCGGAGTGGCAGAGACCCGCACCGCCCACCTTGACCAGAACCTCGCCTTCACCCGGCGGATCGAGATCGAGCTCGAGGATCTGGATCGGCTTGCTCGTGGCGAATGGGCGCGGCGCGCCACACGTCGTGAGAACTGCGGCCTTGGTTTTCATGCGATGCCTCCGTCGACGCGGACCAGCGAGCCGGTCGTGAAACTGGATTGCGGCGAGGCGAGATAAAGCGCCGCCGTGACGATCTCCTCGGGTTGTCCACTGCGCTTGAGTGCCGCCGTCGGATTCTTCTTGTGCTCTTCCGGCCAGGCCTTGCTCACGTCGGTGAGGAAACGGCCGGGTGAGATGGTATTGACCCGCACCTTGGGGCCGTACTCGAAGGCAAAGGCCTCGGTAAGGGCGTTCAGGGCCGCCTTGGCGCCGGCATACGGCGCGATCTGCGGCCGCGGGCGGAGCGCCCCGGCGCTCGAAACGTTGATGATCGAGCCGCCGTCGCCGGCCGCCATGCGGCTGCCGACCAGCGACGTCAGGCGGAACGGGCCCTTGAAATTCAGCGACACGATGCGGTCGAACAGGCTCTCCGGCGTTTCGAGTGAGGACGGCGCAAGCGGCGAGGAGCCGGCATTGTTGACCAGGATGTCGACCCTGCCGAACGCCGTATAGGCGGCATCGACGAGGCCTTCGAGTTCGTTCCAGTTGGCAACGTTGCAGGCGTATGTCGCTGCCTTGCGGCCCATCGCCCTGACCTCGGCTGCAACCTTCTCGCAGGCCTCCAGTTTGCGGCTGGTAATGAAGACATCTGCACCGTGCGCTGCAAAGGCCTTTACCATCTGGTAGCCCAGGCCGCGGCTGCCGCCGGTCACCAGCGCTACCTT